>CAISOI010000523.1 GCA_903886985.1 uncultured Chthonomonas sp. | reverse complement strand
CAAAAGACAGACCATCCGACTGCCTGCTAATGACCACGCTCACCCTTCGCGCCGGTGTGTGATTGGCAAAACCATACAAGTATACCAGACAGAAGTTGAGATGCGCTATCATTTGGAGGACTTTTTTCGGAACAATCTAGAGAATCGAGTGGTACATTTTCAGCACCGCTCAGATGTTATCTAGCGCGCCCAAGTATCTCTTTTCCAACGGATCAGTCGTCGAAAAACGAGATAAACCGGTATGGCAAGGGCGCCATTATACAGAACTTCTAAACCCACTCGTATTAACCACGGCTTGAAAAATGGTTGGGGGGCGAAAAGATAAAGGAGAACCTCGCAGAAAAGTGTTCCTCCTGTCACTACCAAAAGCGCGACAAAGGGTGAATCCCGGAAGATTGACTCTTCCAGCGCACCGGCAGCCATCCCTGTTAACGATCTCGTGACTATCGTGCTACCCACAAATCTGGCTGAATAGGATGCCTCTAAAAGCCCGGACAAGAAACCAAATGTTGCACCGTGAACTGTATTTCCGAACAAGGTGGTGACTAACATAGAGACAAGAGCAAGGTTAGGGTAGGCGGCTCCAATCTGCATGGTTGTCCCCAACGCTACCTGGAGAACTACAGCAGCGACTAGAAGTGCTGTTAAAGTGAGCTTCCTGCCCGCGATGCTCATTGCAGGATGTAGACCTCTTCCAGCTTGTAATACTCGACGGCGGGCTTAATTCCTATGCGACGCGTGCTGCCGGAAGCATCATCCGATACTGACGTCACAGCACCTATAGGAATTCCTTTGGGGAAAACACCCTTCTCGCCGCCGAGGCCCGATGTGATGACAACGTCACCAACTTTCACATCGGCTTCCCGTTCGACATAGAGCATGTTCATAGTGCCGTTCGAGTCCATCTTGCAGACGCCAATCGCCCGCGACTCAGGACGTTGAACCATGGCTCCAACTGCTGAGTTTTGGTCACTGAGCAATAGTACGATGGAGGAGTTGTAGGCGACATCAATTACTTGACCTACAAGTCCGCCGGGTGCAACGACTACGCTCTGCATGCCAATTCCATCTTTAGCGCCTAAGGAGATCATTAGTGTGGCGTATCCCGGAATTGGTCGGTGTGCGATAACTTCCGCTGGAACTCGTTTAGTCCCCGCAGCAAGTGCGAATGCAAAACCCAATTGTGATCTTAAGCGCTTGAGGGAGATATCCGATTCACGGAGTGTTGAAACTTCAAATTGCAAACGCGCGTTTTCGTCTTTTAAACGCTTGTTCTCGTCCGCCAATGACTTTCCACGGAAGAGCCAAGACGTTTGATTGGCAAACCATCCACCAACAGAATGTGTGACATAAACAAAGGGAGAGATAACGGTGCGTACCGAGGACGTGACAAAGTCTGATTTGCCGCGAGCAACCTGCCTGTTGTGCCAGAGACCAAGAACGATGCCCACGAGTACAATCGCGAGCAATTTGACAATCTTACTTCGGTTGCCCTCGGACTCGTTATGAAGCACTTAGTTGCTCTTAAGAACCTTACGAAGCAAATGATTTGTGTTGATCTCGTCCAGTACTTTACCGGTGCCGTTAACGACGCATGAAAGCGGATCGGCCGCGATATGGACCGGCATGTTGGTCTCCCGAGAAATCAATTTATCCAATCCCTCCAGCAAAGCTCCTCCACCGGCAAGTACTATGCCTCGCTCCATGATATCTGCAGCGAGTTCTGGCGGACAAGTCTCTAATGTAACCTTAACCGCCTCTACAATTGCGTTTACAGGCTCCTGAATTGCAATCCGTATTTCATCACTGCCAAGCGTTGTGCTTCGAGGTAGACCTGTGATCAAATCACGACCACGTACTAACATGGTGCGCTCAACGCCCATGTGAAATGCCGAGCCAATCTCAAACTTTGTGTCTTCGGCAGTTCTGTCACCAATAAAAAGATTATACGTTTTACGCACATATGCAACAATCGCTTCGTCAATCTCATCTCCAGCCACACGAACTGAGCGACTGGTCACAATTCCTGAGAGAGAGATCACTGCTACTTCTGTAGTACCTCCACCTATATCAACGATCATAGATCCGGTAGGTTCAACAATGGGTAGACCGGCACCGATTGCCGCCGCCATCGGCTCTTCGATAAGATAAGCTTCTTTCGCGCCCGCCTTCTTTGTGGCTTCAATCACAGCCCGGCGCTCTACTTCCGTCACACCGGAAGGAATTCCTACCACCACACGTGGGTTCGCCCAAATGGACTTGCGATGCACTTTCTCAATAAAGTATCTAAGCATCTTTTCGGTCTGATCATAATCTGCAATAACACCGTCTTTCAACGGTCGTATGGCAATGATATTTCCAGGAGTACGTCCGAGCATACGCTTCGCTTCTTCACCGACAGCGAGCACGCGCTTGGTGTCGGCCTCAATAGCAACAACACTTGGCTCACGTAGCAAAATTCCTTTGCCACGAACGTGAACCAACGTATTAGCTGTGCCGAGATCAATTCCCATATCCCGTGAAAATCGACCAAAGAGGCTGCCGAAGATACTCATGCGTCTAATTCCTACTTCCGTACAAAAATGAATGGCAAAATCAGCGAATCCGTTGTTGGCTGCTGAGAGATTTTTGGTAGTAAAAACACAAAGCGGGGCCGATTGTCAGCAACCCCGCAAAGAGAAAAAAGTGACTGTCAAAAAGGTGTGCACTCCAACTTTTAGTGTAGCACAAATGCATGGTTGCCACTTGAATAAATGACGTGTGTAATACAAATTTATATGCGAAGTCGAGTTTGTTCAACGACGCTGATTGACATTGGGCTCCAAAGCTAAGGGCATCTTCCCAAAACTCCTCATTCAAGCAAACGTGAATTGACAACTTTCTCCCACGAAGTTATACTGTGCGAGTATCTGGGCGTGTGTCGGCGACTGCGTTCTGGAACCGAAATATTTGGCTAAAGCAACAATAGTTCGATATTCATCAGGAGGATGAGGTATTTGAAAGCTAATCGAAGTCTACTCGGCACCCTTGCGACAGTCTGTGGCCTATTCATTATTGCGGGTTCAGCCGCCCGTGCGCAAGATATGGAAGTTGATGGTACGCACAAAATGTCGTTCAAGCTCGGTGGTTTTGTCCCAACCCAGGGAACTCTCAAGAACCAGTCATCGTCGCCTTATTATGCGCTTGGTGTTGAATATAATCCTAACTTCCGCTATAAGCTCGGTGGCGGCGGCAACATTACGTTTGGTGCCGACTTCCTCTACCGATCAAATGGAGGATTGAAATTTCTTACGATTCCTTTAACAGTCCGATCTACATGGTCCTTGACGAAAGATGACTCCAAAATCCGAACTTACGGCGGAATGGGTTTCGGCCTGTACTTCATCAACACCGGATTCATTGGTGGGACCACCCAGCCTGGCGCGAAGTTCATTCTTGGAGCCGACATCACAAGCAAACTCTTTGCTGAAATAAACTACGACTACATTGCCGGTTTTAACGACAATTTGGGCAACAGCCTGCGAGCCGACGGTCTGACTTTCTGGCTCGGTATTCGAAGATAGATTTTGTTAACGACGAATAACCAATAAAACCTGT
>CAISOI010000522.1 GCA_903886985.1 uncultured Chthonomonas sp. | reverse complement strand
TAGAAGTCGCCCTGAAGCGACGTGCGTCCGACTTGATTATCAAAGCGGGATGCAATCCCGCCATTCGAATAGATGGTGCGCTCGAACTGTTAGATCTTCCACAACACTCTGCCAATGACACGCGCGATCTCGCTCACAGCATTATCTTCAGTGCAAGTCGGGATCATCTACTGCTCTATCCTGATGCAGACCTTGCGGGAGTTGATGGAACCCACGAGTCGGATGAGCTATTCAAACGACTAAACAACAGACAAGACCTCGATCTAATCTTTACCATTCCAAATATGGCGCGTGTAAGGGCCAATCTATTTCTTCAACGAGGATGTTTTGGCGCTGCATTGCGAATTATCCCTCTCAAGCCATACACTATTGATGAGTTGCACTTACCACCTATTTTGAAAGAGATGGCAGCACAACCTCAGGGACTAATCATTGTTACTGGGCCTACCGGATCAGGAAAGACAACAACACTGGCAGCAATCATCGAGGAGATCAATCGTACCCGTAACGCCAACGTCTACACGATTGAAGACCCAATTGAGTACGTCTTTGAGGACAAAAAAAGCATAATTCACCAAAGGGAAGTTGGGCACGATACCGACTCATTTAAATCAGCACTGAGAAGCGTTATGCGCCAAAGCCCTGATGTCATTGCTATCGGTGAAATGCGGGACCCCGAAACAATGGATGTCGCAATGACAGCCGCAGAGATTGGGCATCTAGTCATCACTACTCTACATACCACATCTGCGGTCGGTACCCTGGATAGAATAGTCAATTCCTTTCCCGAACACCAAAAGTCCCAAATTGCAGCGCAATTAGCAGCCTCGTTGCTTTGTGTCACATCTCAAAGGTTGGTCAAACGCAATTCGGGTACAGGCAGAATTCCTGCTGTCGAAGTTCTCACAGTCTCTCCAACTGTTAGAAAACAGATTGAAGAATTGGAGCGCAATGAACTCTACAATTCGATGCGCG
Source organism: uncultured Chthonomonas sp. (assembly GCA_903886985.1). Classification (GTDB taxonomy): domain Bacteria; phylum Armatimonadota; class Chthonomonadetes; order Chthonomonadales; family CAJBBX01; genus CAISOI01. The sequence continues at coordinate 2,218 of CAISOI010000522.1, read as the reverse complement.
AAGGCAAACACTTCGGTATGAACACAATGAATCAAGCACTTGAGAAGTTATGCACCGCTAAACAGATAGGTGTTGCAGCGGCAATTCAGTTCGCAGGCAACCCCGCAGAACTGAAACAGATGCTACGTCATGCCTGAAGACCAGGCATGATTCTGTCGTTATATTGAGCATTTCCTCAGCGCAACTTTCGCTTCTGCCCCCTTTAGCAATTGAGCTCTCCCAAACGATACGGTAAGAAATAAAACCGACGCGGAACGTAGTCATACGCCTCCGCGTATCATCATTAGGAGAGCTAGGTACCATAGTCTAAATATTTCTACCGGTTGTGGTCAACTACATTGGTTACCACTACAGGTTGAGAAAATTGTATGTTTTCATGAAGATTCAGCTTGCCATTTCAGATTATAGTTGCTATCATAAAGTTGTTGCAACCTGATAGTTCCGTAGTCCGTTATTACTGAGTAGCTCATCCGCACTTGACTCGATCAAACACTACAAAGGAGCTTGAAACTTTCCTTGAAAACACTCCACGACACCGGCAACACTTCCCACACCATGCCATTTAAACAACAACAAATTACAGACAACATTCTTCAGCTTTTAGATGTAGTACCACCTGGTCTTCGCCTCAATCTGGATCAAGAGCACACTTTAGAAGGTCTACTCGAAATTGTAATGGATCTCGGCAGAATGCCTGAGGCACGATACATCGATAGATGCGTCGAGCTCGGATCAAATGTCGTTACGGGCGAGGATATCGAATACGTCGTGAATCGAGTTGGATCATTCGGTAAAGACAACCGTGCCGGAATCGAACGGACCTTGCACCGCATCTCCGCCATTCGGAACCGTGCCGGCAAAGTAATCGGGCTGACCTGCAGAGTTGGTCGCGCCGTCTACGGTACCATCGATATTATTCAGGACGTGGTTGAAAGCGGCAAGAGCATCTTGATGCTGGGTAGACCGGGCCGCGGCAAGACGACGAAGCTTCGCGAAGTAGCACGCGTGATTTCGGACGAATTGAAGAAACGTGTCGTTATCGTGGACACCTCAAATGAGATCGCAGGCGACGGAGATATCCCTCACCCAGCGATCGGGCGGGCGCGTCGTATGCAGGTGATTGAGCCTTCACAACAACATAACGTTATGATCGAAGCTGTGGAAAACCATATGCCAGAAGTGATCGTAATCGACGAGATCGGTACAGAGCAGGAAGCATTTGCCGCCAGAACTATTGCGGAGCGTGGAGTTCAGCTCGTCGGCACTGCCCACGGCAATACTCTTGAAAACCTGATGATGAACCCCACCCTTTCGGATCTCATTGGTGGAATTCAACCCGTCACACTTTCCGATGATGAGGCAAAACGACGAGGCACTCAAAAGACGGTGCTAGAGCGAAAAGCTCCCCCAACCTTTGAGGTGATCATCGAGATTATAGATGTCGACAAAATTGCAATTCATCACGACGTTCTGTTGGTTGTCGATCAATTACTGAGAGGCAAACAACCACGCCCAGAAATCCGAGTTCGCAATGAATATGGCGAAATAGAAGTTGCTCAACGCGCAGAGCATGGTATTCGCGAAGTACGTGATGCGCGCGATCTGGTAGACGACGAAGGTTACGCGATGCCAGAACCGGAATTCGTGCCGAGAAACAATGGACGCGTTCCCAGAGAAGAATCGTTCCGACCAGCATCCACTGGAAATACGGTTCGAAGAGAAGGCAAACTTCCTAAACGGATCTTCCCATACGGAGTTAATCGGAATAGATTAGATCGAGCAATCTTGGAATGCCATGTTCCGGCAACGATCGCGAGGGACATTAGCGAAGCAGATGTAGTTATTGCTCTCAAGACTAGTTACCGACGCGAACCGGGCAAAATGAAGGATGGCTCAGCACGGAACCTGCCGACGGTTATCGTAAAAAGTAACACCTTTGCTCAAATTGCAACAGCAGTACGGGACCTCTTCCAGACGGGTCCGCTAGAAAAGGGATATGTCGAAGAGGCAATTGAAGAAGCCGAAGACGGAATACAGAGAGTTCGCGCAGGATCACCAACCATTGAGCTTGCACCACAAAATGGTTATATGCGTCGTCTCCAACATGAAGTCATCGAGCGAAACCATCTGGTGTCAGAGAGTATAGGAGAGGAGCCAAGACGACGTGTCAGGATATTCCCAACCGCATGAGCGGATTTTTCATAACGTTCGAAGGAGT
>CAISOI010000521.1 GCA_903886985.1 uncultured Chthonomonas sp. | reverse complement strand
CTATGTCATCCAACCGCATTTCATTTTGGTGTACCTCGTCTACCATTTGGCAGTCTCTACACCGAGCCGACCATTCAATACATTGAGTCGCGGGGCGGAACCGTCAATTTGAAATCCACCATAGATAGAGTCAATCATGAGAAAGGGCGACTGACTTCACTGGAGACTGTTCAGGGTGAGACCGTTCAAGCGGATTATTATGTATTTGCATTGCAACAGGATTTATTGTTAAAGCTTGTGCCGGAGGAACTCACAACCGGCGTCGACTATTTCGAAAAACTGCGTTCCATTGAAACTTCGCCTATTGTTGGAGTCCACCTATGGTTTGAGGGCAAGATTGATGCGCCGGAAGCACTCGCCCTGTTGGACAAGGAGTCAGATTGGATTTTCAACAAGAATTTGAACTTCGATTTAGTTGATAAAACGTCAACCTATCTTAGTGTTGTCATCTCGGGTTCGCGGGAATTAACCGCCAAATCCAAAGAAGATATCCTTGAAATTGTTCTGGCGGACGTCCATTTCGCGATTCCTCAGACTCGATCAGCAAAGTTGCTCAAGTCCTATGTACTGAAGGAGCGGAAAGCCACTTTCTCCCCGAAAGTTGGAATTGAGAGCTTGCGCCCCACGCAGCGAAGCCCCATTCCAAACATGTTTATAGCCGGCGAATGGACGCAAACGGGATGGCCAAGCACTATGGAGGGGGCCGCGAGATCGGGCTATTTGGCGGCGGAAGCAGTGTTGGAATCGACCGGGCATCCCAAACAGCTACTTGCGTGCGGTCTTCCTCTCAACGGATTGGCTAAATTATTGACGCGGGTGTGAAGTGACTGTGACATTCTCGGCGCAGAACTGCGTATGTCATAATGCGCACCATGAAACGCCTTGACCGCTACCTTGCTCGAGAGATGATAGTACCGTTCCTGATAGGTCAGGGGGCGGTCGTTCTCATGCTTACAGGAACAGTGCTTTACAACAATGCAGATGTCTTTCTAACTGCAAAAATCCCTCCTGCAGGAATCATAAAAGTCGCACTCTATTTTATTCCCTATCTGGTCAGCTTAACTATGCCGGTTGCGATGGCAATAGCGTCTTCACTTCTGGTTAGCCGCCTTGCCCGTGACTCTGAAATCACGGTAATGCGGGCCGCCGGAGTTAGTCTCAAAAGAATATTCTTGCCTATAATGGTCATAGGATTACTTCTCAGCTTCGTTGACTTCTATTTTGGGGAGAGAGTTGTACCGTGGTCTAACCAGAGATATGAGCAGACCATTACAGATCTTTCGCGATCTACCGCTGTTTTCGTTCCGCAGGCTCAACAAGTTGTGCAGAGTAAAGACAAACGATTTTCTGCTTATATCGATTCAATTGAGTTAATACCAGATTCCCACAAGGCAAAGCTGAACAAGATTACAGTTATTCAGCGGGATATGGCAGGCGGTCCGTTGATGATAATCATGGCGGACAGTGCAGATTATGATAACGGTGTCTGGACGATGTACGACGCAAAAGTACACAAATATCTTAATCATGGATTTGATGAGAGATTTGCATTTGCCAAAACATTGACCATTAACTTTCGTTTGGTTGAGCAGACGTTTATGGGCATTCCGATGCAGTTACCGCTCTATTCTGCCGCAGCAACCCGCACTTTCGCCGACCTGGCGGGGGCTATTGCGCAGCAACAAAAGGCAGTCGAGGGACAGCGCAACACGGGTGTGACGCGAATCAAAGTGGATGCACTCACCCTTTTGGAATATCACTTCAAGCTGTCCGTTCCGTTTTCGTGTCTGGTCTTTGCGGTTGTCTGCCCACCTCTAGCGTTGCGATTTGCCAAGGCTGGTAACTTCATGGGAGTACTGCTCAGCATCTGCCTTGTTTTTGTCTACTGGAATATGCTGCTTGCTGCCAAGATTATTGGTTCCCGGTTTCCAGATGCTGTTCCACCTGCCGTCGCGGCATGGGGGCAGAATGCGTTGTTCTGCCTTGTCGGTCTCTATTTCCTCTGGAGGGGTGAGTGAAACCACTCTCTCTGGTGGCTGTTTTACTTCTGTTCGCTGTTGGGATCGATGCTCAAAGACCTGGGGATGTCAACGATCGCCCGGACTTGGCGCGACCAATTCCACAACAAGGTGCCAACCCTCCAACTCGCCGCCAAGAAGGGCTGCCCCCACTCCCAACAAATAAGGAGCCCGCCAAGATCTCTTATGAGTCGCTGTCTTCTGAAGGCTCCGTTGTTCACGGTCGTGGAGTGAAGATAGACATTGGCGAATACCATCTCGAAGCAGATCGATTGGAAGGCGATTGGGACAAAGAGCTCGTTCTGACTGGTAATCCAACGTTAAGCGTTAGGGGCCAGACGATAACCGGTGACGGTATCTATTTTCGTCCAAGATCGAAGGGCTATCGGGTTGTGAATCTCCACACTGTGTTGTCTCCGGATTTTATTAAGTCCCAACTCACTGTGCCACTCTTGTTGTCAGGCGAGGAGGTCAGTGGCACTCGCAACGGCAATCTGTTTGGATCGAAGCTCATCGCGACAACCTGTGACAATCCCGATCCGCACTATTACATGTTGGCTCAGGATGTGGAAGTGGAGCCGGGGAAGAAAGCGACTTTACGAAAGGTTGCGTTCTATTTGTGGGGTCATAAGCTGCTTACTTTGTCAAAATTTGTAATTCCACTGGATAAGGCGCCAAAGAGATTTTCTGCTAGTCATATGCCTGTGGTGGGGCAATCGGTCGATGAAGGCTATTTCGCCAAACAGACGTTTAACACGTATATTGCGGAGCATGTCCCCGGATTAGTTCACGTCGATTTGATGCAAAAAAAGGGACTCGGCCTTGGTACCGAGCAGGCTTATAACTTTGCAAAATTTGCTGGTGCGTTTGCAATTTATGCAATTCCTACCAATGGTTTTACCAAGGACATATCCATAAAGCAGAACCATCGAGAGAACATTGGAGGTGGGCAGGAGATCACTTTCGCGAACTCACTCCAACAGAACAGCTACCTCGCGGTACCTGCTACAACAAATATCAGTAATCAATTTACTTACGGCAGAAACTGGGAAGGACTGAATACACAGTTTACGCTCAATAGATCCACAACCAGTTCGGCTGGGACTGCGACTGGAAGTGGAGGATACAACACCAGCAATCTTTCGAGCAGTCTTGGTCAAGGTATTCAGCTATCCAAAACCTCGACTCTGCAGCTTAATGCCGACTATTCCCATTTGCAAAATAACTCACCGGGAAGTGGAAATTTAGCCGCTATCACTCAGACGAATGATTCGCTGACCACCAAATTCCAATTTGATGACCGTGAGAAGAACTACACGTTTCAAGCGGCGGCTAACAAAAAAGTACCAATTGGTCAACAGAGCCAACAGTCCTTTTTCAATGGCGTCGAAAAGTTGCCCGAGTTGTCCCTCAACAATTATAGGTTTACCAGTGGACCTCTTTCCAGGGCACCAGTAACATTTTTAGTTTCTGCTGGCAACTATAGTGAGGGAAGCACAAATTTCGGATCCAGTTCAGGTACGTCAACGGTGCAGACAGAGCGACTAGTGGCTGGGTTTGATGTTAATAACTCACATTACACCTTAACCCCGTCAACGGACTTGAATGTTTCGGGAGGCTTCCAGCAGTATCTTTATGGTGTAGGCGGAATTGCACAGTATGTTGTAAAGAACAACACTACTTTGTCAGAGCATTTCGGTCATAAGTCGGGAATCAATATAAACTATGCATATCAACAGTCGGAAGGCGGCTCTCCATTTAGATTCGATCAACAGAGCCGTTTCCATGCCCTGAATGCCGATGCTGGACTGTTAGATAATAAGGCATTTCAACTCTCTGCGCGGGTTGGATATGATCTATCCCACAATCAGTTTGGAGGTGTTCAGGCACCTTGGCAGACGCTCTCGACAAACATGATGATCCGACCGGTTGACTGGTTCCGATTTAAGAACTTGAACACCTTTGATCCCAATACCGGTAAGTTCATAACCTCGACGTTTGATCTTAGATTTCGTGGCGGGAATCAGTTTTCTACAGACATCGTCGCGAAATACGATCCTCAACGCCATACGTTTGGGCAACTGAACAGCTATTTTAATTGGCCCATCCTTAAAGAGTGGCGCATTCTCGGACTATTTCAATACAACGGGTATATGAGCAGATTTGAGAGTACAAATCTTCAGATCATCAAGGACTTGCACTGCATGGAAGCCTCATTCACTTACATAAACAATCCGTTTGGTTACACAAACGACAAACAGATTCTCTTCTCTTTAAGGATCAAGGGCTTGCCGACCTTCCAACGATTTGGAGTCGGTCAATTTGGACAGGCTATTGATACCAGTATTGGGGATTGATATCCACCAATCACCTTGCATGTAGTACAATTAGAATATGTGTAAGTGTCATAAATTGGTGCGCGGATGTGGGCTGTCGTTCGGATTTGTCTTTGCTTCGCTACTCACGTTAATATCGTCCTGTAGTAAAGCGCAGGATACGCCCGCCTCGCTCAAGGTGTTGCCAAACGGCTTGCGATTAATTGTAAACCATAAGAGCACTTTGCCTCTAGTAGCTCTGGATGTCTGGGTTAAAGCAGGGGCTGGCAAGGAACTTTCCAATCAGTCCGGTGCAGCTCATTTTTTGGAACATCTGATCTTCAAGGGTACTCCAACTCGCAAGCCCGGTGAGATTGACTCGGCTATTGAGGATTTGGGAGCTACGCTAAACGCCAGTACCACGCAAAACAGTGCTCATTACTATACTACTGTCGCCAAAGACTACATTGACTCTGCGGTCACAGTTGTTGCAGATGCTTTGCGAAATGCCTCCCTAGATTCAAAACAGACCGAAATCGAGCGCGCAGTGATCTTGGATGAGATGGCACGCGGTCGTAATGACGAAGTCAAACAGCTGCGATCTTTACTGAACACATCGCTTTTTTCAGGAACCTCATATGCCCATCCGGTGCTCGGTGAGGTCGAATCGCTCAAACATCTTTCCAATGAGACGATCGTAGAATTCTATCGCAAATGGTATGTTCCGAACAATGTGACTGTGGTGATTGTTGGGGACATTACCCTTGAGCACGCTGAGGCGCTCGTCAAATCCCAATTCGGCTCGTGGCCACAGAAACCGTTGGTGGACCTGGATTTAAAAAGTGTTGCAAATACGGGCATGAGCAACGGACCTGTCCCACAAATAACCTACCCTTATGGAATTGGATATGGTCTGGATGTCTCGGAGGGCGTGAAGCTGTCCGAGGCAGGTAAGATCATTGCCCTTACTCTGGGAGATTCCCAATGGGGCAGACTGGCAGGCAAACTGAAATCTGCTCTGGAACAGGTTCAAGACGTTCCTGCGCCAAAGAGAGCTATTGGCATTCGACCAAAAGATCG
>CAISOI010000520.1 GCA_903886985.1 uncultured Chthonomonas sp. | reverse complement strand
TTTCCCGCGAACAGGTCGTTGCGCAACATTCTTTTGGCGGATCGGCTTAAGCGCTGCGACATTCTCTGGATCGTAGTCGAGCAATTTCAACCAATCCTCCTGAGTGTCACCCTTCGGGAATATCTCATTCTCTTTAAACTCAACCCGCATCGCTTTTTGCAAATCTTCCAGAGTAACGCCCTCGGTATCACTCTTAATTTCGATGCTGCGCTTAATTACAAAGTCTTTTGCGCGCTCCACCACCGATTTAATCAAAGCACCACTCACTAGGTCTTTCCAATAAAGGATCTCCCGCGAGCCGCTCTTCATATTGACTTCGAGGAACTCTGTCTCGTCAGTTCGTCGCCACAAATAATCGATCGCAAGGTCGAGGAGTTCGTCCCTGGCAGCTTCCACCTGGCCCTTGTGCTCCTTGATAAGTTCGGGGTCCACTGGAATGTTGCTGTGAAGGTAGATTGCCAATATATCTCGACTGGATTGGCGCCCCGGACGGTTCACTTTGACTTTTCTGTCAATTCTCTCCGGTCGCAAAATTGCTGGGTCAATATAGTCTGGGCGGTTAGAAGTCAACATGACCACTACGTTCTCCATCCCGACAAGACCATCCATCTCCGCACAAAACTGAGGCACAACCGTATTGGAAATGTTCATGAATCGCCCAGAAGATCGTGTCCGCAGTATTGACTCCGCTTCGTCAATAAACAAGAAAACGAGGTGACCCTCTTTAGCCTTCTCGCGCGCCGTCGCGAAGAGCTCACGCACCATTCGCTCAGTCTCCCCAAGCCACATATTGAGAATCTTCGGCCCGTTGATATACATAAAATACTCTTGTACATCTTTTCCGGTCCGCTCGCGATATTCCCTCGTCAGATTGTATGCAGTCGCTTTCCCAATCAGAGTCTTGCCACAACCCGGAGGTCCGTAAAGCAAAATACCTTTCAGAGGTCGTTTTTCAAACTTCGCAAATAGATCGGGGTAAAGCAGAGGCAACTCAATAGCGTCCTTAATAACATCGATGACTTCTTTTTGTCCTCCGACCTTATCCCACGGCAATTCAGGGATGTCTTCGAGGAAATAATCTCGGCTTTCTTCCTTTGCAAAGTACTCAAGCGCAACTTTGAAATTGGGTTCAACACGAACTTCGTCGCCGGATTTCAGTTTAACTCCCGTCAGAGCGCCACCACGCCAAATGACTCTGGACTGCATACCTTGGGCATCCATGGATACTCGCAGACGGTCTTCACCGAGAACTTCCGCGACTTTTACCAATGGTCCACCGGGATGATAACCAAGATCACCAACAACTGCAAAGGCATCATTCAGTTTGACGCGCGTTCCAACCTTCAAATCAGAAAGGTCAATGCGAGGATCGATACTCGCAATGTATTCTTGATCCCCAAGCGCAACTTGAACCGCAGTCTCACCCTCGACATTCCCCACATAGACACCAATCTTATTGGCAGGACTGGTAAGCTTGTTGTAGGCTTCTTCGAACTCTTCAATAGCCTGCTGCGCCTCATCCAACTGCTTTTCATCGGTCTCTAGCTGATGTCGGAGCAACAAAAGGTAATCGAGCCGCGCGTCTTGCCGCGGAGTCATCCTGATAATCTCGTTCAGCAACCCAATTGCTCGAAGCTGGGTTTCAGGAAGATCCCATTCGGGGATTTCTTGATTGGATTGGAACGGTTCTGGTTCGGGCTCTGTATCGCGTCTACGTGGCATTTCTTACTTCCTTCACAAACTTACCTGAAACTAAACCCTATAATACGACAGATCATGGAGATTTGTATGTAGTTTGTATGTAGAACGTTATACGAGATAGCGGAGTCGAATGTTTCTCCGTCAGCCTGCCCACCGATAATCCAGCTCGCCCACGAAGTGCGATACCTTCAATCTGTTGGCCTGATTCTGGCTATATAGATGCTGAACTCGCCCTTCATATCTGGGACATCTTCCCACTGTACCAATTCATACTTATCCCCCAACAAGCGGGAACCATTTGAGCATACATAACCTTGAATGCGACGGATCTCGTCGGGCCTCAAAATTAATACCTCTGGCTCCAATTTGTCGATCATCGATCCCAAAGGATTCGGATAGCTCGGACCATAAAACCGGAGCGTTTCTGGAGATACCAAGCCCACCATATCGATAATTTGCATTCCAGAATAATATCCAATGTAACCAATCGGTTCGAGCAAAACCGTTCGCTGTCGTCGCGCGAACTTATGAGACAGCCATTCCCCAATTGGCCTTCGCACAGTATCTTCTAGCATCTGCGCTTTTGAAATGTCTCTCGCAACACTCTTCAAATGATAGAGCAATGGCGTTGCCAGCACAATTAATGCCAAAACAGTTGCACGATATCCCAGTTTGATTCGGATGCCTTCCGGCACAATCGTACCAATCCCTATGCCCACTAAAACATAATAGATTGGTAGAGGTGGTAGGAAATACCACCCAAATGCTGGCACCTTTGAAAATAACATCGCACCGTAATAGATCATTAACCAGGCCAGGGAAGACAATAGAACCCTTGATTGACGGACCATACCGACTGCCCCAACGATTGCAAGCACAAGTGTCACCTGTTGAATAGGACCGGCGTAAAACTGCGTACGGAACGTTGAAAGATTCGGCAAACTACCGCTGATCAAACGATTGTAAACGGTGAGCTTTGCAAGCATAGAAACTGGAATTGGCGAACCGAAATAGAAGGTGGCAAACAATATCCACGGCAAAGTAATAACCAATGCAAATGCAATCGGTTTAAACGGAAGTCGCTTATCTCGAATAAAGACTCCCACAATAAGCACGACCGCCAAGAGGAGCCCGTCAATTCTCAAAAGAAATAGAATAGCAAGCGAAACAAACATTCCGTAATAATATCGAGTGAGACATTTCCAAATGGCAAGAGTACAAAACAGCGCCACAAGCCCTGTCTCCATCCCACCAATGCAGATATTAACAGACGTTGAGGCTGTCGCATAGAGCAAAGCAGCTATCCAGCCCGCACGAGGTCTACCAACCTTTGCTAACATATCCGCAATAAGCCACGTGGTTGCGCCCTCTGCAAAGATGTTAAGGAGTTTTCCTGCAACCAGAGCATTTACATGTAGCAATTCAAAGAGCGCGAGAATTAATGTGTAAAGGGGAGTGGTAGTTCCGAGAACATGCTGCCCCGGATTGTAAACAAAGCCATGACCGTGTGCGATATTCTCGGCATATCGCAAAGTTATAAAAGCATCTTCCGTGGTGCTGTGCGTCTTCCACATTACCAAGATACGAACAACAACACATAGAAACGCGATCAGAACACCGACGTATCGGTACTGGGTATCCGTTTGCTGTGGTGGCTTCTCGATAGTTTGGTCTGTTGTCAAACTCATACCAATAAATAAATGCCCGGCAAGAAGAACTCCTTCCTGCCGGGCAAATCAAATTGTAAATCAATTTTACGGACGAGCTACTTGGCGTGTTTTGCCAATTCCGAAACTGTTACGAATGTATATCCCTGTGACCTCAGGCGACTAACCAAGTTCGGGAGGATCTTCATCGTTTCGGGAATGCCATCATGACACAACAATATTCCGCCACTCGCCGGCATCGACATCAGCCGTTTTTCCAAGACCTCGAGGGTTGGGTGCATAAAATCTTTGGAGTTCGCTGTCCACAATACCGGGGTCATATGAATGGCAGCAGCAGCGCGTAATGTTTGATCATTGAATTGACCACCAGGCGGACGAAAGAATACAGGTGCATACCCTACCACTCGCTTAATCGCTTCAGCCCCAAGTTGAATTTCCCGCTGGACTTCTGCAGGCGGCAGCTTTTTCAAATTTAGGTGATCGTAAGTATGATTTGCGATCTCGTGCCCCTCTGCCATTTCTCGGGCAACCAGATCCGGATATCTATCCACCATCTTACCAACAACAAAAAACGTGGCGCGAACATCCAGCTTTCGCAATAGGTCCAGTAGCTCTTCTGTAAACTTTAAATGAGGACCATCATCAAATGTCAGTGCGATCTCTTTGCGGTTCCGATTTCCGTGATAAAAAACGGGGATCGTTACATTCTGCTCCAACAACTCGAATGACTTCGAATTGCGACGCATTTGCTCTATCACAGACAGATTGGTCAATGATCCCGCGACGCTCGGACCCTGAATTTGTGAGGGTTGTTGTCCCGATCTATTGGAAGTGCCAGCATGACCAGCCGATGAACACATAACCGCTAATGACATAAAGCAGGAAAGCGCAAT
>CAISOI010000519.1 GCA_903886985.1 uncultured Chthonomonas sp. | reverse complement strand
GCCAGCCCCGTCGTACTGTTGGCAGGATCCGAAAGAGGGGCCGTCGGAATGGTGCCGTTCTGTCCGTAGAAAATGGCAGGTGTAATTCCCTTGACTAAAAGTAGCTCTTCCACTGTGTCGAAGGGTGCATTTTTCGCGTTGTAAGGAGGAGTCAAAGATTGATAATAATCTGACTCTGCGCCCGTAACATTTTGAAGAGTTGTAGGGGTTTCATCCGCATCTCTCCAATCGACGATATTTGCTGCGATGGATGGATCTGTTAGCTGACAAATTGGTAGTTTCGCGAGATCGGCTGCACTGGCAGTGTTTACGTTAAGCCTGGAAGAGGTGTCAATGATATCCACTTTGTAATAGCCGTCGCCAAATTGTGTCCAACCATTGCCATCTGTATCCGGTGGCTGAGTTAAGTTCGCAGGGTAGTCACCGCCATTTGTCGCTTGTTGCAAAACAGCAGCAGTGTAATTGACAGCTCCTTTTGCAATATAGTAGGCTTGAACATCCTTAAGTGAGTTGTCTGCCGCTTTCACTTCGCGGTGTGAACTCGTGACGATTGTTACTGCGAAAGCAGTGATAATCAAAACAACCATTAAAACAGGAATCAGTGCTTGACCACTTTCAGTTTTGCGGTGGTTATTGGTTATCAGAATTCGGTTAATCATTTGTCGTTCACCGATTCCCGCAGATTTGGCAAAATGTCGATAGGAGTCAATACATCTCTGCCTCCCGTACCGGTACCAGTTCCTGTACCTCCACCAGGTCTACCGCCTGTTCCGGTCGCAGTTCCAGCCGTGATTGCTGCGTCAGGTTTTTGTCCTGCAGGTTGGGGCTTATAATTTGGCAATGAGACTGTAGTGACATATTCCTCTTGTTGACCGGACGCATTCAAAAAGACGATTGTAATCTGCACCGATTGCGGCAAGTAGGCGTCCGTAGTTACTCCGTTGGTTGTAATAGTTCCCGTCGTGGTGTCAACAGTGCTTGTGCTCGCTGACGCACCGGAACCGCTAGCACCCGTAGCACCTGACGCTCCTGTTGCACCGGTACCTGATGAAGTGGTCGATGCAAGTACCGTCTGGTTGTTGTAATTCCAATCGGATCTCATCTGCGTGTTCGTGAGATCGTAGTACTGAAACTGCATGGAGACAATTCGGTTCGAAATAATTGATTCTTGTCCTGCACCGGTCGAAGTTTGGAACAGGTCTGCATTGGGAAGATTGAGAACTTGACGAATTAGGGTATGGCTGGATGTATCAAAACTATAGGTAACGATTCCGACATCTGATTGCGGTATTGAGTCTGATCCATCCGTCGCAGAAGTTCCGTTGTAGGCGGTGGTCGGTGCGGAAATTCGTCCGGACATTGTGGTGAATGTTAATATTGCATTTGCATCGGTGCCGTTGGTTGTGAAAAGGCTAAAAGGGTTGCTCGCCGAAGCGTAAGCATTTCTAATATCGCGAGTGAGAATTGACATCACCGAGCGGACTTCCGCAATACTGTCGTTGTGAGACTGTGTTGCGCGTTCGCTTCGAACTGCTACACCAAGCGCAAAAGTAGTTGCCAGAGTGATGAAGGCAAACATGGTAAGAGCAACCATTACTTCTACGAGGGTATAGCCTGATTGTCGATTATTTCTACGCATTAATTGGTACTCGTTGTAGGCACTACTGTTGGCGACTGTGAAGCACCCGTCGATGACGGCTCATAGCTAATGAACTGTGCATTCTTCTGGTTTTGTCCCGTACTCCATGTAATTGTTACCGTGACACGCACTAGCGCAGGATAGTCCGTTGTTTCGGTTGTCGAACTCCATCTGTATTTGGGAAAATCGGCACCAAAGTCACCGCTTTGATCACCCGCAACGATCTGGTCAGGCTGTGATTCCATATCTGCAAAATGTTGATATGCCAATATTGCAGCAGTCGAATAGCCGCCTGCGATCTCGGAAGAACGCGTTGCTGCTCCGATAGCCCCGAGTGCTGCGACAATCCCGACCACGAGAACAATAGTTGCCACCACCATTTCCACCAATGTGAAACCCGATTGTTTTCGACCGGATTTTCGGTATCGCAAGAATGCGGTTCGATTTTCTGGTCTACGGTTCATATTCACTCTTCACCGAGACCTTGCCCGTGGCCGCCGCTACTGCGATGTTGGCGCTATACCCGTCACTGCTAACTAGCTTAAATTGAACTCCATCCGAACTACCATCGCCATGAAATCGGAACTCACCCGGCGTTGATTGCTGTTGCGGCATTGTTGTTGGAATTTGTCCCGTAGGCTGTAATACCTGAAAGTTGGTAACTCCCACATCCTGACCTAACCCTTCCATCCTGGGAGGGATAACAACGTTAGCATCAATACTCTGCTGTTGTAGGGCGAGAGGGATATCGCTGCCCGTATCGGTTTGATCCAATGTTATAGTGAATGTCTCCGACGACGGATCAAACCGAACAATTGTATCTGACCCACTCTGAACTGCCGTGTCACGAGCATAAGCAAGAATTCCAATGACTGATTGTGTTGATCTGTCGAATTTGGCTCGAGCGTGCAGCTTGAAATACTCAGGAACAGTCAGGCTGGATACAACCGCAATGATAATAATCACGACGATCAACTCTATCAACGTGAATGCGCGTCGACGATTTGTTATGCGGTTGTATCGTGCCTGTTTTAACATCGGTATCTTTTCAGCAGTTGCCATTGATGTCGGAATGACTGGCAAACCTGATTACCAAATTAGTAATTAGTGAGTATCCCAGTTGTTAATGGATGATCCATCCGGCGCAAATGTAAAGATATCGTAATCCGTTCCATGTTCTGGTGGGCATTTGTATTGATAAGGTTTGCCCCATGGGTCGTTGGTGAGCTGACCATTTTTCAGGTAGGGGCCGTTCCATTTCGGGACGTTGCCGACGTTAGAGACTAATGCGCCAAGTCCCATTTCTGTAGTAGGGTAACTACCTGTATCAAGCTTAAAGTTGTCAAGTGCAGTTTCGCAGGATTTGATATCCGTTATAGCCTTTGCTTGACGAGCATCGTCTGCTCGACCAATGACGCGAGGCAGTACAACTGCGGCCAGAATCGCAAGGATGATGATTACGACCAAAAGTTCAATAAGTGTAAAACCCTTGGATCTATTTGTGCGGTATGCACTCCGAATATTACCGTTCATTTGTGTTACTCCCTTCAAGTCTACGACGAGTTTCAGTTCAGAATTTCTGAGTTATTTGACTGCCGAGTTCGCCGCAAAGATAGGCATCAGAATCGACAGAACGACAAAACCAACAAAGCCGCCCATAAACAATACTACAAGCGGCTCAACAAGTGTCGTTAAGCGTCTCATGGCATTATCTACTTCGAAATCAAGAGAATCCGCAGTACGTATCAACATCTGAGGGAGACGCCCTGTCTCCTCACCAACACTTGTCATGTGGATTACAAGGGGGAGGAATACTCCCGATTTATCCAGAGCTTGTGACAGTGTTTCACCTTGACGGACACCATCGTGAACTGCGGAAATACCATCCGTTGCGACCGAGTTACCTACCGCGCTGCCAGAGATATCGAGCGAGTCTAAGATCGGTACCCCTCCAGCGAGTAGTGTTCCAAGCGTTCGAACGAATCGTGCCATCACGATTTTTCGGTTAAGGACACCGAATCCCGGAGCTTTTAGCTTAAATCCATCCACGCTCCGACGACCGATGTAGGTGTTGTTCCAAGCTCTAAACCCGAAGAATATGCCCGCTCCACCAATGATCATTGCCCACCAATAGTTTTGAATGAAATCCGAGGCTCCAAGTAACAGTTGTGTCGGTAATGGCAGATCGGCACCGAGGTCTTTGAAAACCCCTTGCAGCTTTGGAATGACAAATGTTAATAGGAACGTAACGGCTCCAAATGCGACACAGACCAAGACCATCGGATACGTTAGAGCCCCCATCAACTGACTACGTCGTACGGCCTCTTTTTCGAGGAAGTCAGCCAACCGCGTCATAACACCTGCTAATTGTCCTGAAACTTCTCCTGCATGGATCATGTTGCCATAAAGGACCGGAAACTCTTTTGGGTAGGCAAGCAACGCTTCTGAAAGTGGCTTACCTGCTCGGATGTCTCCTTGAAGCTTAGCGACCATACTTTCAACTGCTTCGTTATCTGTCTGTTCTTTGAGCACGGTAAGAGCTCGGTCAATCGGCAATCCAGCATCAATAAGGTCGGCTAATTGGCGTGTAAAGAGTAAGACCTGAACGCGACCAATCCTTTTTCCGGTCCTCTTTACCCCTTCAGCGCGAGTTGCCCCTTCTATAACGGGTCGGGTCTTTCCTCCGCTGATATTGACAACTTGTCGCCCGGCACCTGCTCCAGAACGCATATCGCTAATATTTACCGGGAAGAATCCCATTGAGCGCACTTTACCAGCTGCGTCCGTGGCATCTTTTCCACTTAGCGATCCAGTGACCTGCTTTCCGGCTCTATCGACGGCTGTGTAGGCAAATTCAGGCATAACTTACTCTGTTAATCATTCCCATTAATTCAAGTCTTATTGAAGTGCGGTGCTTGTTACGATTACAATTACTCAAACCGATCAAGGGCCTAATCAAAACCTTCGCGCTGTACGACACGGAGGACCTCTTTGATAGTGGTCGCGCCCTGCAAAACCCGCCTTCGACCGTCGGCGAGAAGGGTTATCATGTCCTGTTTTTCAAGAGCGTAATTCTTTATGACGTTTGCAGCTTCGCGTTTTACAATCATCTGACGGATTACGTCATCGACGGATAGCATTTCGTAAATACCGCTTCTACCTCTGAACCCAAGGTTGCGACACTCAGGACAACCCTTGCCAGCAAGTAACGGAGTTTGTTTCATCTCTTCTTCGGTTATCCCGATTTCCGCCAATTCAACTGGTTTCGGTTCGTATGGAACTTTGCACCTTGGACAGTTGACGCGGACAAGTCTTTGAGCAAGCACGCCAATTAGTGATGATGCAACAAGGAACGGTTCAGATCCCATGTCTAGCAATCGGCTGACGGCGCCTGCGGCGTCGTTTGTGTGTAACGTGGAAAGCACAAGGTGACCGGTTAATGCGGCTTGAACGGCGATTTCTGCAGTCTCTTTGTCACGAATTTCACCGACCATGATGATATCAGGGTCCTGACGAACGATAGATCGAAGGCCATTCGCAAAAGTCAGGTCAATTTGTGGGTGCACCTGAATCTGGTTGACGCCATTGAGCTGATATTCCACCGGGTCCTCTACCGTGATGATCTTTTTCTCATCCGAGTAGATTTCGTTGAGCGTCGCATAGAGAGTTGTGGTCTTACCAGATCCAGTAGGTCCTGTAACGAGAATAATGCCGTAAGGCTCGTTGATGAGCCTCTGGAATTTGGTAAACATTGTGGAGTTCATGCCGAGCTGCGGCAGTCCGAGCATCGCTGTTTGCTTATCTAGAATACGCATTACAGCGCTCTCACCATAGAGGGTAGGGATGGTGGAAATACGTAGGTCGATCTGGCGTCCTTGTTGACGAATTCGCATACGTCCGTCTTGAGGTAGTCTACGCTCAGCAATATTCATGTCTGACAAAATTTTGATGCGCGAAATGATTGCTGGATGATATCGTTTTGGAGGAGCATTTACTTCAT
>CAISOI010000518.1 GCA_903886985.1 uncultured Chthonomonas sp. | reverse complement strand
GGTCGACGGCCAACTATGTGTTGCTGTTAAATCCGGATACCGAAGCGACTCCCGGTTCTCTTAAGTTGATGCTGGAGTTTCTGAGGGATCATCCAGAATATGGGGTCTGTGGACCTCGCTTACTTAATTCGGACGGGTCTTTACAGGGCAATGGTCGCAAGTTTCCCACTGTTTGGCGAGAGTTTTTGGGTGTAAGTGGCTTGAGGCGATTCAATATGGCAGTCTTCGAAGGCAAACATGGCTTCGGTCGTGAAGATCTTGAAGTTAATTGCGATGTTGATGAAGTCTCCGGAGCTTGCCTAATGATACGCGGTGATGTATTGAAACAGATCGGTCCGTTGGATCCACGTTTCTTTATGTTTTATGAAGAGATCGAGTTCTGTCATCGTGTAAAAGCAGCTGGTTATAAAGTGTACTTCCTGGCTGAGGCAATAGTGACTCACCACTGGATGGGAAGCGTGAAGAAGGTTGGAAAGCAGATGACTGCCCAACTGTTTAAAAGTCAGTTACTTTACTATCAAAAGACGTCTGGACCACTTTCTGTTATGGCTATCCGTATAATAGTTCTTATGGGAATAACTAAGAACAATATAGTTCATGCTGGTGTGGCAGTCAAGAGAGTACTGCGGAACGTGGGTGTATTGAAAAAGAGGCCAGTATGAAAGTTGCAATGCTGACTTCGGTCGGGGACCGTTGTGGAATTGCGGCATATACAGCAAGTCTAGTAAGAGCGCTTGAGGAATTCGCCGAGGTCGATGTGGTTCCGATCTTGGTCGGGAAACAGGAATTGCCACACTATGTTGAGCAGGCGGAACGTCTCAATAGCGCCGACGTGGTTCATGTACAACACGAGCACAGTTTCTGGGGTGGCATTCTTCCCGGAAAATCTGCATTTTGGAATATGCGCTACTTAATCAAGCAACCATTGGTGGTTACGGCACATACGACAACGTCACTGGCAGACCTTTTGAAGGTCAAGTCCGAAAAGCGTTTGCCGCACTTAATCGCTAAGAAGTTGTTACTAATGCGGAAAGGTTATCGCGACTCTGTTGAGACCGCTCCATTCATAACCGGGCGCACCATTGTTCACACGAAAGCAGCGGCCCTGGAATTGGCTGATCGTGGAGCAAATCCAGCTCATCTGCACGTTATTCCTGCGGGAATTCCTCTGCCAGAATTTCCAGACGAAACAGGCGATGATTTTCGAACCAAACATAAGTTGAATGGTAAGTTCGTAGTTTCCTTGTTTGGTTTTATTGCCGTCAACAAGGGATATGAGCTTCTGTTCAAGTCACTAAAGCGATTGCCGGAGAATGTAGTAGCGGTTATTGCAGGCGGACCTCGTACTCCAGAAGACGATACCTATGTGAAAGGTTTGGAAGAGGCAATTGCTGAGTTGGGGCTTAAAGATCGAGTAATCATTACCGGCTATCTGCCCGACAGAGATGTTGCTGGAATTATGGCTGTTTCAGATGTCGTAATTGCTCCCCATCTTTATGCCACCGGATCGTATTCGATCACCGTACCAGTTGGATACGGGAAAGCTGTCATTGCATCCGATATGGCATGTTTCACTGAAATGCGTAATCTGGGTGCCAATATTTCCATCTTTCATTCGAATGATGCAGAGGCACTTGCGAAGTCAGTTCTCCTATTAATGGATAACACGCAATTGCGCAAAACGATGGAGGCAAACAACCATAATTTTGCTCAATCGCACTCATGGAGAGTCGCGGCGAAGGCAACTATGTTGGTCTATGCTGAGAGTATTTTAGACGTCGAACGGCTGGGGCATCATAAGGTCGTAGGTGGGCATCAATCATGAGCCCCAGGATTAAGGTGGCACTGGTATCTCCGACAGATGAACGTTGTGGGGTACATGACTATTCGAACTTTCTGGCCAAGGAATTGATGCCCCTTGTTGAACTTCGGGAGTTTGGAACTGATGAATTTGACTCTGGAATAAATAGTTGC
>CAISOI010000517.1 GCA_903886985.1 uncultured Chthonomonas sp. | reverse complement strand
TGGTGCAATGGCTTGCGAAGTTTGAGCCAATTCCGTTAAATCAATCAAGCCGTAAATAAATAAAACCAAAGAAGAAGAGCACGTTAGTGCGTATGAGTAACTCAGTTGTAATGACATCTATGGGGTTGAGGAGCAGGAATCCAACTAGAGTATGCTCTCAGAAAACCCCCAATGTCTCCTAAGATTGAGATGCTTGTGCTTGGAACTACTCTCACGAAGGTCAGGAACTGGCCCAGACTGTGTAAAAACTCAGAAACTGCAAATGGCTCGCGAATTTCTGATTTGCAGCAACTCGTAGGCACAGTTACAAGCTTACAGTGACATCCAGAAAGTTAAAACTCTTTTGCTTCAAAATAAAAATCGCTTCGCCAAGATGTCATATATTGGCGCGGACGAAGATCAAAAAAGCCCCTCAGGCCACTATTGCCTCCATCAGCGCAGCTGTTCCTAATATCTTCATCATGCGTTTCAGATTATAGGCGAGTACATGCAAGCTCATCTCCGTGCTCACCCGATCAAGTGTCTTCGTCAGGAAGTGCTCTGAACCCATCCAGGATTTGATCGTTCCATACGGATGCTCAACTGTCTGCCGACGAATACGCATCGCATCGGGAGTTTGATCCAAACGGGTTTGCATAGCATCAAGAATTTCCTCATGCTCCCATCGGGAAACCCTTCGCTGTTCGCTTGGTGTACATTTATCCTTCATGGCACATGATTGGCAGTTCGAACTCCAATAACGGTGAATCTTCATACCGTGTTCTGTCGATGCAAAGCGCCATTTCAGATGATCCCCCGCAGGACAGCGATATTCGTTAAGTTCTGCATCGTAGATAAAATCGGCTTTGCCGAACCGCCCATGTGCTGTTGCACTAGATGTGACAGACTTGGGAACCATCACGTTAATTCCAGCTTCATGACTCGCGAGAATTTCTTCGCTATTAAAATATCCCCGGTCTGCGATTGCTGTCAGCTCCTGCGTTCCCATCGCTTCCCGCGCTTGTTTGGCCATTAAGGTCAACTGCTCACGATCACTTCCGATGTTGGTTACTTCGTGCGTCACGATTAGATGATGCTTGGCATCAACGGCGGTCTGAACGTTGTAGCCAACAATTCCGTTGCCGCGCGTTTTCATCGAACGGGCATCTGGATCGGTGAGCGATAGTTGTTTGTCTGGCGTTTCGTTGAGAACAACTTCGACTTCCTTGAGCACCTGCATCTGGATTTTTAGCGCAGCAATCTTATCTTCTAGTCTTTCTCTCTTGATCTTTGCGACCGCAGGTTCTTGCCTATCAGCGGTGTCGAGATCGACAAGATATCGATTGATGCTGGATTCGATTTCTTCCATACGCCGTTGCAGCTTGGCACTGGTGAAGTTGCGGTCTCGGTTGTTAACCGCCTTGAACTTGCTTCCGTCGATGGCTACCAGTGCGTCCGAGAATAGCCCGAGTTGCTGGCACATGACAACGAACTGACGGCAGACTTTACAAATGGCTTTGCCGTTGTCCTTGCGGAAGTTGGCTATGGTTTTAAAGTCTGGCATTAGCCTGCCCGTCAGCCACATCAGTTCAACATTGCGTTGTGCTTCACGTTCAAGACGACGACTGGATTGAATGCGATTCAAATATCCGTAGATGTATATCTTGAGAAGGATTGCAGGGTGATACGCGGGCCTGCCGGTTGCTGCTGGATTAACGCCTGCAAAACCTAATTGGCTCAGATCTAGTTCATCGACAAAGACATCAACAACTCTCACTGGGTTGGTCTCTGAAACATAATCGTCGAGCAGTTCCGGCAACAAGGTTGCTTGAGTTCTATCTTCGCCCTGAATGAATCGCTACATCTGTTTTTCTCCAACGTGTTCACCAATACATCCATTAACGGATGACGGGACATTTGGTGTACATCGGATACTACGTTTT
>CAISOI010000516.1 GCA_903886985.1 uncultured Chthonomonas sp. | reverse complement strand
ATGTTCAGGCTGACAGCACTCGATTACATTAAAGATTAGAAGGGTCACTCTCCAATGAGAATTCGTGCAAAAGAAATTCGTAACAATCGTAAACGTGTCGCGGAGCAACTCAAGATTCGAATCAAAGAGTTGAAGGCTGCTAAGAACCCGACTCCAGTGAGAACTCGAACTCGTCGCGCATAGATCAGTTGTACATATTTTAGCAATAGAGGAAACACGAAGCCATTTGGCCTTCGTGTTTTTTTGTTGCCAACATTCGCGGATTTGTTCGTCTACATCGTCAAGTGTATAGAAACGCATCATAGACATTCAATCTACAGGAGTGATGAACAAATGAAACGTAAAAGTGCAATCTGGGGCGGTGCTCTAGCTGTGACTATTGGAACTGTTGGGTTTGTATCTGCAATGAGTCCACTGAAGGCAGACTTTCAGGAGGCTCAAAAGAGCGATAAAGATCAAGAGAAGCTCGACAAAGAGTTGGCCGAACTGGAAGCGCAAAAGGCCAAATTGGAGTCTCGGATCAAAGATATCCGCAAAAAATCGGGAAAATCCGAAGAGAGATCCATCACTATTCAGCGGTCAGTTAAATCCGACGGCAAGAGTCCCTCAGCAGAAGATATCCACATTATTATTGAAGATGCTATGAAGACGGCTCACAAGGCGATGGCAGAAGCTATGAAGAACATGCCGAAAAGCGGTTTCGTATTCTCAGACGACAAAGCGGTGACAATAAGTCCAGACGGTAAGGTACTTAGGACGGCTCCGAAAACAGGGCAACAGGGCCAAGTCAGAATTTTGACGGATGGAGACGCTAAAGTTTTCAACTTTAATGAAAACATGTCGCCTGAAGAGAAGGCGAAGCTTAAAGCCGCAATGGACGAGCTTCACAAATCCATGAAGAACATGAAATTTGAGCTAAAGATGGATGGGATGGAAGGACTGCAGGCTCTGCGAGGACTGCAAGCTGTTCCTGCTGTCCCCGGTCAACCTAGGGTAGTTGCCCCATTGCGAGCGCGAATCTTGAACGATGATGATACGCGCACTGAGATAAAGAAGCTACGCGAAGAAGTTGAGAAACTTCGTCAAGATGTTAAAAAACAGCAAGACAAGAAGGGCGGAAATGATCGTGAAACGACTTTCCTTGAAGGGTATTCATAGTCTGAGGGACGGACACCGTCTCGTTGGCCCCATCACTGTCAATAGTGGTGGGGCTTTTTAGTGTGTAAGTCGTCTTCTGAGCTACACTCGTGGCACGTTAAGGTATTCTATTTTGAGAGTTTATTGAGGAGTTCTGATCCCATCTGAATGCAATCGTTATTGAAACAACCAAATAGTATTACTGATTTAGCAAAGCCCTATCGAATCGGCAATGTTGTAATCGATCCGCCCTTAGTCCTTGCTCCAATGGCTGACGTCACCAACGGACCTTTTCGCAAAGTATGTAAGCGAATTGGTAGGCCCGGATTGATTGTCACAGAACAGATAAGCACTATGGCTCTGCATTACAATAGCGAGCGTACGTGGAAGATGTTCGACTGGAATGAGGAGGAGTTTCCTCTATCTGTTCAACTCTTTGGTGCAGATCCGTATGTAATGGCAGAAGCCGCAAAGATCGTCGTTGAGCGTGGAGCAACTATTGTTGATATCAATATGGGCTGCTGGGTACCGAAAGTCTGCAAAACGGGGGCTGGTGCTGCACTTCTTAAAGATGAACGCACTGCAGTCAGAGTGGTTGATGCGGTAGTGAAAGCAGTCGATGTGCCGGTGACAATTAAGATGCGGGCTGGTTGGGATTGCTCTAATCTCACATCTGTGCCGCTTGCAATTGAGTTTGAAAAGCTGGGTGCCCAAGCGTTTGCATTGCATGGAAGGACTGCCGCTCAAGGCTATGAGGGATCTGCAGATTGGCGTTGGATACGCGATATTAAAGAGGCTGTTACCGTTCCGGTTACAGGGAATGGGGATGTTCGTTCACCATATGATGCGGAGCGCATGATGCGCGAGACAGGGTGTAATGGAGTGATGGTGGGCAGAGCAGCTATTGGTAATCCGTGGATTTTACGGGATATTGGACATTATATGAAGACTGGTGACATATTACCGCCTGCGAGCCTCGAAGAGCGTATTGAGACGGCTTTGGAGCATCTGAGATCTCTCGCAGAGAATTTCGGTGAAGATAAGGCAGTGCGTCATTTGCGTGGGCAAGTTCCGATCTATGTAAAGGGTTACCGTGGTGCAAACGAGGCGAGAGAAAAGATTGTTCGTGCCACTACGATTGATGAAGTCGAAGAGATTTTAGGGATGGTCAAGGATTTTTTTGGAGACCATTCCCAGTATTTGCAGAACCGATACATCGCCAGAAATTAGCTTTACGATAACTTCGCCGGAGTATGTCACTGATGAAACACGTTGTTAGCATTAGTTTGGGAACTTCAAAACGTGACAAGAGTAGTGAAACGGAATTCCTTGGGCAGCAGTTCTTAATTGAACGGCGCGGCACCGATGGAGATAAAAAGCGCTATGCAGATCTGGTAACGGATTTAGACGGACAAGTAGACTGCTTTGGAATTGGCGGTACCGACGCCTACCTGTATGCTGGCAACAAAAGGTACGCAATTTCTGAGACAATGAATTTGATGAAAGGGGCGGTTAAAACGCCCTGGGTAGATGGTTCAGGGTTGAAACACACTCTAGAGCGTGAGACGGTTGGTTGGTTACAGGAATCTGGAGCGTTAGATTTTTCCAATAAGACAGTCTTACTTATGTCGGCCGTTGACAGGTTTGGCATGGGTGAGGCGCTTTCCAAGTATGCTAAATCGGTGATTTATGGTGATCTCATCTTTGGAATGGGTATTCCAATCCCAATCCGGAAGTGGTCGACGGTGAAGTTTTTGGCATCTATCATGTTGCCTATTGTTGCTAGGTGCCCTGTGTCTTGGTTTTATCCGACAGGTGAAAAACAGGAAGTAAATACTCCTAAGAGCCCACAGTTTTTTAAAGAAGCAGACGTTATTGCAGGAGATTGGCACATTATTCGACGATACATGCCGATCGATCTCAGAGGTAAGATAATTCTCACCCAATCTAGTCGTTCTGCTGAAACTGAAATGCTGCGGGAAAGAGGGTTGAAGACATTGATCACGACCACGCCTCCAATAGGCGGTGAGTCATTTGCCACTAATGTTATGGAGGCTGTTTTAGTTGCACTTTCGGAAAAACGACCGGAAGAATTGAAACCGGACGATTACCTAATCACATTGAAACAACTCGGCTGGAAACCGTCAATTATTGAGCTGAACCCTTAAAAATCACTTTTGAGGTGGCACTGATATCTACGTTGTTACGTAAAGGGTAGCATGGAAAAATTCGCATTTATAATTCATCCCATCAAGGCTTTGGATGTTGCACGCAAATACCCCATAGCTCGATACATTCCAGATAGAATTATCGAATCGTACATTCAGCGTCGCGATCCTATTGTCGCAGCGAAAGTCGAAGGAATACGCTCTGCAACTGGCGTTGAGGCCGAAGGATGGTTCATTGGATGTCCACTTACTCCTCGTCTTTTTCTTGAGCTTCCCGTAGAGACTGTCTACAAGAAATTGGAACTATGTGGGCGTATTGCGGAGGATCTGGGAGCAAAAATTTTGGGGCTGGGGGCATTCACGTCGGTAGTGGGTGATGGGGGAGTTACACTATCTCAGCGATTGCCAAATATAGCCATTACCACAGGTAATTCTTACACAGTCGCTACAGCAGTGCGAGGCGCTATTAAAGGCGCTGAACTCATGGGAATTGATCTTGCAAATGCTAATGTTGCCGTTGTGGGCGCGACCGGATCGATTGGTGCGACCAGCGCAGAGTTGCTTGCCCGCGACGTGAGAGAAGTGGGTTTGATTGGTAGGAATGAAGAACGACTTACTGTACTGGCTGATCGATTAAAGATGTCTTCCAAAGCAAATATCGAGGTCTATACCGATGTAGAAGCTGGTCTCCTAGATGCTGATATTGTGATAACAGTTAGCAGCGCTGCCGAAGCAATTGTGCTCCCCCATCATATTAAACGGGGGGCAGTCGTCTGCGATGTCGCGCGTCCCAGAGATGTGTCTGTCGCGGTTAGTAAAGAACGGAATGATGTCCTGATTATTGAGGGTGGAGTGGTGAAAGTACCTGGCAATATGCGGGCATTTAAAGACAATGGACAACCGTTTAGTTTCGGATTTCCTCAAGGTACTGCATACGCATGTATGAGTGAGACCATCGCACTTGCACTTGATAAGAGGTACGAGAACTTTACACTGGGCAAAGAGGTTCATGTATCCCAAGTAGATGAGATTTCCAGAATATGCGATAAGCATGGGTTTGAACTGGACGGCTTCCGATCGTTTGAGAGAGCAGTATCCGACGAGGAGATCGCTCAAATTCGCGCGAACGCCGGGAGAATACCACTTAAGGTCGCCGCTTAGGTTCTCATATTGACCAATATAGAAATAGCTCTGAAAAACCAGTTTTTGGACGTGGAGGAGGTCGTCAAAGAGGCGACCTCTTTGCTTGGCTTGACGATCTCGATGCTAGGGACATTATCAAGTTATCCCGGGAGCAAACATTGGCATTTCAAAAGCGGAAAAAAGTCCGGAACCTTAGAAGTAACATGGTATCCTCGGGAAAACCGATTGTGGATATCCTATCATGAGAACAGGATAGGGGACGGTTGGGTCAAAGATCAAGCACTCGATTTGGGGGAGATGCTGGAACGCAGGCTATAGCGGCTGAGTATAGATCTCGGTTGTTTCGGCAATACGATTAAACCAAGCACCAGTTGGGTCAACCATGGGCAGCCACCATGCAGACGGTCTGTGATCGGTATGTTGTAGACCAGATGTAGTCAATATCGCTACCCGCATCAACTGAAGTCTTTCTGCGAGAGTTCTTACCTCTATTTCGTCAATGGTCTTTCGCAATTCAGAGGTTTGCTCTCCGCGCTCCAGTTCAAACCTCTTTGCTTTGATTGTGCGAATTGCCCCCAGAATCTCTCTCCGAATATCCAGCAATGCTGAGATTTGTGTCGTGAACTGCTCCCGTTGTGCGTAATCCTCGGACGACCAATCGGTTACAGAGCGGAAGTGATCTCCCTTCTTGAGTTGCACACTATCTATGGACTGCTTTACTTCCTTGAGCTTCAAATAGAGTTGGTCAACCTGACCTTGTAGTTCCATTCCGTGTTTGCGACGCTCCTTCAGGAAGTCTTTTGTTGCATTATATGTTTCGAGGCTTTGCTTCCATAGAGGCCCTTTTTTGGAGATCATATGGTTCAGAAATTCTCGCGGTGATGTGATCGACTCCAATTCTGATAGGATGAGTTGCTGTTCAGCGACTACCTCTTTCCACCGCGCGCCAAACTCTGAAGCAGGAATTTGTCGGGTACCAAATGACGTCGCAAGATGTTCT
>CAISOI010000515.1 GCA_903886985.1 uncultured Chthonomonas sp. | reverse complement strand
TCAATACTCTCCGAAAGCTCAGACTTTTCATAGTCCTTTGCACCTTTTGGCCGGCAGGTTGCCGGTACTCGGATGTTGATCTCTTTTAGCGGCATATTTCTACCTTATAATGAGCAAGCACGGAATTGTGGCCAGACATATAGATAATTATACCCAACAACTAAAAATCATGACAAGCGAAAAGTTGAAATAATTTTAGTCTCAACTAAAAATCTCATATCGCCAGTGAGAACGCACAAATTAGCTGTTTTGGTGAAACAAAATCTTGCACAAATCATCCTTTAGGAATATAATGCATTTAAGATCTGGCACGAAGCCTGATGATATTGCAATTCAACTTTCTTTGACCAATTCTTAATTTTCTGGTTCTCATGTAGAACCCAAACCAACGCACCTTGAAAACGCCATTCTGAAGAGTGGCTGAGTTTCAGGTGCGTATTGTTTTGTGTACCAAATCAGACCATGACAGTAGAGATGATCTACCCTGGAGAATACAATGACTACGGCAACACCGGAACAAATAGTGACACTTGCACCTGAGCTTATGGCCAAATATGAGAGAATGCGAGAAATATTGGCAGAGATGGGTGAAGTCGTCGTTGGGTATTCGGGAGGTGTCGACAGCACAGTAGTCATGAAAGTTGCGTATGACGTGCTTGGTAACAAAGCAATTGCAGTAACAGGTGATTCTGAGGCATTTCCGGCTGGAGAAGTGGACGCTGCACTGCAAGTTGCCGGCGAAATGGGGATTGAAGTTGTCCGAGTACGAACCCACGAACTGAGCAACATCCATTTCAAGATTAACAACCCGGACCGTTGCTATCATTGTAAGACAGAGCTCTTTTCCGAATTGCAGGAAGTGGCAGATGAGCGAAATGTGAAGTGGATCGCGGATGGATCACATGCAGACGACGAAGGTGATCATCGCCCAGGAATGAAGGCGGCTGAAGAGCGCAAAGTAAGAAGTCCGTTGAGAGAGGCGAGAATACATAAGGTTGAAATTAGGGAGTTGGCTCAGTTTTTAGGGCTTTCAAACTGGGACAAACCGTCATTCGCCTGCCTTTCGTCACGCTTCCCTTATGGTACATCCATCTCAAAAGAGCTACTGGAACGACTTGATTCATGCGAGAAATTTTTGCGAGATCTCGGTTTTCGGCAATTTAGGGTACGCCACCACGAAACCGTCTGCCGCATAGAAGTGGAGCCGAAAGACATCATTATGTTGATCGAAAATCGTGAAAGCATTAATGAGAGGTTCAAAGAGTTGGGTTACACTTATGTCACGCTCGATCTCGAAGGTTATCGCTCTGGGAAAATGAATGACACCATTCGAGACACTAATGGGTTGATCAAACTCGAACCAATCCGGAAGCCTGTATAAGCAATGGAAGAGAATCGAATTCGCGAACTATTGGAACAGGTTCGCATTGGTGACGTTGGTGTAGAAGCTGCGGTTGAAAAGTTGCGCGATTTGCCATTTGAAGATATTGGCTTTGCAATGTTGGATCATCATCGTTCGTTGAGAAACGGTTATCCCGAAGTTATATTTGGTCTAGGAAAAGACACGGCTCATGTTATTTCAATTGCGGAACGATTAAGGATCCAGAGCTCGAAAGTGCTTGCAACCAGAATTACTCCGGAAGTCGCAGTTGCACTCGAATCCGCCATTCCCGGAACCGTTTACCACCGTCTTGCTCGCATCGCTGTGATACCAGGGACTGCAGAAGACGCAACACCGAGAAACAAACCAAACGGGACCGTCCTTGTCGTCTCTGCAGGTACTGCGGATGTTCCCGTCGCAGAGGAGGCCGTGATTACATGTCAGGAGATGGGATCCCATACGGAAAGGCTTTATGATGTCGGTGTGGCGGGAATCCACAGACTGTTAGATAAGCGTGATAAATTGGTTGCTGCAAATGTAGTGATAGTTGTTGCAGGTATGGAAGGTGCTCTTGCCAGTGTTGTCGGCGGATTGGTTCGACGACCTGTTGTCGCAGTACCAACTAGCGTAGGTTATGGGGCTAGTTTTCAAGGACTTTCTGCCTTGCTTACAATGTTGAATTCCTGCGCAAGCGGAGTCGCAGTTATGAACATTGATAATGGTTTTGGAGCCGGGTACTTTGCTCACACGGTTAACATGAGTGGATAATAACCTTGCATCATTGTTTGAGCGAATGGAAGTCCAACGTAAGGCAATTTTAAAACTTTATGAAGGCAAGTCAGAACACCAGCTTAACTATCGGACGAGCCCCGACAGTTGGTCGATGTTGGATGAACTGCACCATCTAGTCCTTGTAGATCATCAGATAGTAGCGCAATGTACTCATCCCTTACTTGTCAAGAAAATGGCACAGAAGAAAGCGCGCGTCCCCTACTTTGTCGTATTGTTGGTTCTTCGGTCTGGCATTCGAGTTCCCGTGCCTAATAATGACGAAAGATTGATGCCCAAACCGGGCCAATCACTCACAGGCCTAATCGAGGAACGCCACAGTGCTCAAGAGAAAATAAAAACTCAACTGGCGTCGGTATCACATGAAGATCTTACGTCACCTTTCATGGTACATCCTGTGTGCGGTGGGATCAATCCTGCAAATTTCATCACATTCCTCATGGCGCATGACACATATCACTTTCGAAATCTGAAGCGGCTCCACAAAAAACTGTTGTCCCAAAAATGAAAACGGGATTGCGATTAGCAATCCCGCACTACACCAATTGAATTTAAAGTTCCCACTGCAGCATTAATCGAATTGCTTTTTTGATATTACTGAGCCGTCATTATCGATCTCGTAGATAATTGGAACGCCGTTCGGGATGTTCAATTCCAACACCTCTGCCTGAGAAAGATTGTCCAACTTCATAACTATTGCTCGAAGGCTATTCCCATGAGCAGAAACCAGTACGTTCTTACCGGATTTAACTACAGGAAGAATATGCTGCTCAAAGTAGGGAATAGCACGTGCAGCCGTATCCTTTAAGCTTTCACCGTTTGGTGGAGCTATGTCATAACTTCGACGCCAAATCTTCACTTGCGCTGCCCCATGTTGTGCTGCGACTTCATCTTTGTTAAGCCCTTGCAAATCACCATACATTCGTTCATTGATCGCCTGATCTCTTATAATAGGGACATCAGGCTGTTCTGCAGAACCTAAGGCTATTTCAAGCGTCTCAATTGCTCTATTAAGTACTGACGTGAACGCTTGGTCGATATGTATATCCTGCAATTGCTCTCCCGCGCGGCGTGCCTCTTCGCGACCAGTGTCCGTCAAGGGAATGTCGATCCACCCTGTAAACCGGTTTTCCAAATTCCATTGTGACTGTCCATGCCGGACAAGAATGAGCTTCGCCAACGTTGTATTTCCCTTCAACTTTCTAAAATCGTTCTATGATTGAGATCGGTGCGCCCTCAAATGAATCAGGCAAAATTATACCCGCCAGCATCTAAACTGGCGGGTTTGCAAACCTACTAGCCTAAGTTAGAACTTTACACCAAGCTTCGCTTCTGCTCGATAATCCTGATTGGGCTGCAAAATGCCATTTGTAAGATACGAGGTCATTGTTCCGGATATCGATAAATCAAACAAGGATCCAATTTTATGAGTTAAAGTCATGGCGTAAGTGTCAGTGCCTAATAGACTTTGATCGAGCGATTGAGTGCCCTTGAATGAACTCGAAAACGTAGTGGATTTGGCCATGCGCCACCCGAATCTAAGATCTACTACCTGATTCGATTTAAGAGTAATGTACTCTTCTTGCAAAGTGACTCCGCCGCCAATATCCACTCGTCCCAAGGTCGATTGCACGTTGAGGCTGCGATTTCTTGCGCGAAGAACATTCCCAGTACCGTCGTCAGGGTTATCTGTAAACCCGCCGGAGACCTTAAAAATGTTCTTCGGTGAGCCTAGAGTTATCTTCACGTCATACGTGTCCGACGTATTTAGGTCGGGTACCCCTTGATTGAACTGATCCCTTAGTTTCACGCCACCGGAAACTTCAACAAACTTATTCGGACGTACTGAACCACTTACGCCTTTCGACACTGTCTCCATGTTACCGTTCGTTTGTAGCTGCAAGTTTGAGAGTAGTGTTACCGCTCTTGAAGGTGCAAATTCCATTGTGGCTTCACGCGTCCGGATCGACGCACTCGAAGTGTACCGGTCCCCTACCAAGGCACTGAGTTTGAGTGTCTTCGACGCAGCAGCTTCGACCTTTAAGTTCGTCACATCTTCATTACCAGTTGGCAAGAGTTTATTCTGAAACGATCCTGTTACTAAAACATTGTCTTTTGCCTGTGACTTAACGGTCAAGCTGGAAGTCTGGTTAACCGTGCTAATTCCCCCGACATCAGAATCATTGTGATCTAGCAATGCCGTAACCGAAGTGCGTTTGTCCAATTTGTCGTCTAACTGAAATCGGGTGTTTGTCCTGACCGCTGAGCTCGAATCTGCACCGCGTGTCGTTGTTTCCAATCGCGTGACAAGCAATTTGGTCTGACCGCCCAGAGATCCAGTTAGCTTCTCTCCAATGGAAGTTACAGTGTTTCCTTTGCCGCCTGAAGGAATATCGGTCATTTGCTGGAATGTAGCCGATGCCACAAATCCGTGAATTGCATTTAGGGTGCCTACAGCTGTAAGCTTTTCCTTGCCGGCGGAGATGCCACTGGCATCTGAAGCTGTAAATTGACTGCCCGCCCGAGAATAACCCGCTGAGAATTGCCCAATACTTAGTTTTGAAATCTCGTTCAGCTGAATGCCGCCATGGTCTAGGATGTTTCCACCATTGGCATCCAAATATATCTTGCTGGTGACACCTGAAGTAGAAGTCAACTTCATTGCACTGTTCAGCCCCAATATCATCATCCCGTTCGAGGTAACTCCCGCAGATGGATTACCCAAAGTCGAATAGGGCTTCAAGACCGCATCAAATGACATTGCAGACCCAAGATCAATCAAGTTGAACTTAAAAGTTTGAATTGAAGCCGCGGTATTCAGTTTCGACTTACCAGGAATGGTTAGGTAGTCAACTCGGGCTATCTCACCTTGTTTCAGCTGTTTAGTAAAAGTTATTGTCCCAGTTGCAGTATCGACCCTGTAGTCAACCACTTGCTGTTGAATCGCAGAACCTCGCATGACAACTATTGAATTTGAATCAACATTTGTATACGCGAGGACATATGGGCCCACAGTATTTCGCCCAAGAAAGATATCTGAAAGCGCCTGTCCCGAGAATGGCGAGTGATAAGCCGAATCCAGAGTTGAATTAACAGTGTTGGCGGACTGAGCAAGCCCGTAACGGGCGCACAAAAATGCAGTGGCCACGGAGATATAAGTGGTCGCTATTTTGTACAGTGTCAGATTATTATTGGACAGAACCATCGTTCTTAACCGAATCCAGAGGAACATTTCTAAACTAACACGTTTTAAGACGCTCTGGACTATTGCAAAGTTGCCATAATTATTCTAATCAGGAACGCAAAGTCAGTAGAATGTCTTGCTCAACTGGCAGCCACTCTACTGATGCAGTTATGTCATACTCACCCAACAGAACACGTGCCGTGACTTCATCGCCGATCCAAACATTGCATAACGGGTTAAGAGGATTCAATGCAACAGCTAGCGCGGGTATTCGTGTTAGGTCCGCACCTACGGCAATAATAACGGGCCTGCGCGCCTTTGTTAGCTGCTTTATGCGCTTCAATCCTAGACCCACCACTGACCGTTCAGGTGCTTCTATAGATTCGCCTTTGTCGTCGAACCACCACCCGCCAATATTCCCGACAGCTCCCATCTGAAGAAGTGCATTCATATATCGCTCCCGCTCCTCCGTTTGCATTAACTCGTTCTGAAGCGAGTCAAAGCGCTGTTTCCACTCTGTCTGGTGGTGCGTTGCTAATGATCCTACAACTATGTTAGATTTCGTTTCAAGTGCCTTCAATAGTGTATTAACTAACGGAAGGTGGCTCACCACATTGATGTCTTTAGTGTCAATGAGAGCTGGGATGGGCATACAGGCGTACTTAGCACCAAACTGTCGTGCGATATCGCGGACAATGTTATTTGCATCAAACCGATCGACTTCTAACATGCGAACCCCCTGGGCAGCAAGAACGTTGCCATTTCGATTAACGCCGTACTGAGGGCGCACATAATCAGCAATTTTGCGGGTTACGTATCCATATGTTACTGCTAGAAAGGGCTCCGTCAATTCGCTAAATCGGCGGTCTAATTGGCGCGCGGCTTCGCGACAGATATCGTCCATGATGACTTCGCGAATGTTATCCGGCAAAGGTGAATTTAACATATCGGACCTGCCGTGAACAACAATGCAGTCCAAAAGATTAAATCGCTCCCTAACTTGAGCCGCGAGATCGCGCAACCGACCGCTATCCGTAGTCCGGCTTGGTCTCACTGCAATCTGAACTACTCCCGATCTCCTTGCAGCCTCGCACATTGCTACAACTTTAGCACGAGGACGAATGTTCAACCGAATTCCAATTGCATCATGAGTCATGCGGTTAATGAAATGTAATTCCGCCACTTTAAAAAGGTCCTCTTCTTTGTAGTCCGCGGGATCTGATGAATATGACATATTGGTTCCCTTCTAATCCTCGCTAAAACCGACTGTCTTTGTTTCTTAATTGTTTCAGTTGTCAACAGAAAGCAGGATTGTGCTAATTGTGACATTTATTCATACTTAGTTACAATTGTCACAAAGTTTACATAAGAGCTTGAATCATGGGAATAGTCGTGCCATTATTTAGTTATCGAAGCCGGACCGCAATCTCTGGAGCCAAG
>CAISOI010000514.1 GCA_903886985.1 uncultured Chthonomonas sp. | reverse complement strand
TGGCTGATACCACCGCAGCAAAATATCTGGATCACTCTTTTGGCTTTGGGTGTGTAGTGTGGTCCGAAACTCTCTGAAGAGCCAGACCTGACCGCCGCTTTGGTACTATCATCGTGCAGCAAGCAGCTCAATGCGATTGAGCCCAGACCACCAGCCGAGGACGTCAAGAACTGCCTTCTTGTAGCAATGTTGTTGGTTAGAACGGGTATGTGTGGAGACCGAGTTTTATCGTACATAGAGAAACTCCGTCGAATTTAGGAGCGACCAGCAGAGATCATCAAGACTGTTTTTTGCCAGAAACTCTTGAGACTTGCGCAATTCTTTGGCAGTTGGCAAACGACCCAGTGCTAACTCAAAGGCGCGGCTAACTTGGAGAGATTTGTTGCCGCCAACTTCGCCAACTTCAGCTTTGATACGCTGAGAAAAGCGTTTGGATTGGCGAATAACGAACGAGTTATTCATTAGCTCGAGAGCCTGAATTGCCGTCGTAGAGACAGTCCGTTTTGGTGCTTTCGCGGAGGGGTCCGGACAGTCCAAGGCTGCCAAAAACGGGCTCTTGGCAGACTGTACGTTGATCCTATAGATTGATCTCCGATTGAATTTTGGATCGTCCTTATCATTCTGAATATAAAAACTCGATCCAAAGTTTTGAATTTCAAATGGCTGGAAACTGGGACCGCCTGCTTCCATATTTAACTGACCGCTCACTGCCAACATCGCGTCACGAATCGCTTCCCCCTCTAGACGGTGAGGCATAAATCTCCAGAAGAGCCGATCATCAACATCGATCTTGGCGGCGAGATTATTGTAAGAGGAGCTCTGCTGATAGGTGCTGGAGAGCATTATTATCCTGTGAATTGCCTTTAAGCTCCATGGCTTTGCCCCTTGGACACCTGATTGAAGTTTTACAGCGAGCCAATCCAACAGTGGTTGATTTGATGGTCTATCCCCGTTAAATCCAAAGTCGTTAGGCGTATTTACAATTCCATTTCCAAAATGATACATCCATATTCTGTTCGCCATAACCCGCGGGGTTAGAGGATTGGCTGGATTAACCAACCATTCGGCAAAATGGATCCTGCGGTCGCGATCCGTGGCATCAGTCGCTACCTTGAAATCTGCGGACATTGTTGTAACAGCAGAAATGCCTCCGGCAGAAACTGCATGACGTGGCTGGGTGTAGTCGCCGCGATTAAGCACATAGGTGGCGGGTGGATTCGTCGAAACTGCCGCATAAACCAATT
This sequence comes from uncultured Chthonomonas sp., assembly GCA_903886985.1. Lineage (GTDB taxonomy): Bacteria > Armatimonadota > Chthonomonadetes > Chthonomonadales > CAJBBX01 > CAISOI01. The sequence goes on along the minus strand of CAISOI010000514.1, from coordinate 1,305 downwards.
TGGGATTGGACGCTTTGAGCAGTTCATATCCTGCAATCTCTAGCTCCTCTTTGCACCGATTTCTTCGGGCCGATTCAGTCGGAGAAAGAGCAGAGATGATCTCCGCTTCTGACCAGAACTGGTATCCAGCGACGAAGGATGCTTTCATCTCTGAAGGGGTAAGTGCATGATCATAGACCTTTGCAGCATAGATCTTGCCTCTGAAATATCCATTTGAACCAGTGTGTCGTAGACCAAATAAAACATGGGAAACTGTCTCTTGATACGTCTGCAAACCACCTTCCTGTCCCGTTCCCTTATACGGCTTCCCGTAAAGAGTTCCATTTCTATACAGGCTAATGGTACCGCCTGAAGAGTAAGTGATTGCTACTTGAATCTTATCCGTTGGTTTGGATGTCTCCAATACTCCCTCTGCCGACTTAGTTCGGTGAAAGAGTTCACTTCCTGCCATCCAGCGCCCGGGTTCTTGCTCACCGAAGACGACCGCATCAAATTGGCTCCCATCGGATTTCTCGACCGTAATCACGCTACCACCACGCTGATTCAAATCATCGATGGAGACCCAAGCTTCCAAGGTTTTCTCACGCAGTTGTCGTTTTAAAGGGAGTGAGACTGCAAACATACCTTCACCGCCCAATTTGAGGGCACCCTCTTTAATCGCTGCTCCACCTTTTCGCTCAACGCTAAGTCCTGCCTGGTTCTCCATACCGCCTTCAGAAAACACCCATCCTGCATAAGCTGTGGGAGCAACGGCGCGTGTATGATTGCCGGGTTGACCAATGAGTTTGGTCTCTGCGGTGGTCTCAATACTACGTATTTCTTCGGTTAACGCGGCAATTCTGAGACGAAGTTGCTCCCGTTGAGATTTCTCCTGCTGAATAAGTGTGTTCGATAGGATGTCTCGATCTCCCGGCATAACTCCGTCGAGTGCGGCTTTCATTCGATAATAATCTTGTTGAGGGATGGGGTCAAATTTGTGGTCGTGACACCGCGCACAGTTGACGGTTAATCCCAGGACGGTCTGACCAACTAGAGCGACCATCTCTTCCATCTCATCTTGTCTGGCACGATTGCGCAAAGCGGGACTTGAAGACGCGATAGCTGCCTGGTCCGACGGGCCTCCAACCAGAAATCCAGTTGCTATAACTCCTTCGGGGCAGTCATCCAGCAAATCTCCCGCTATCTGCTCACGAATGAATTCATTGTACGGTTTGTCGTGATTGAAACTTTGGATAACATAGTCTCGGTAAGGCCACGCATTATCTCGAATTCGATCGTATTAGAAGCCATGGCTCTCGCTGAACC
>CAISOI010000513.1 GCA_903886985.1 uncultured Chthonomonas sp. | reverse complement strand
GAACGAAGGATAGTGAGTGCTTCTGGGGATGGAGCAATAGGCAGAGATCATATTCCGAAGAGGATTGGATCAGGCTTGGGTAGCCCATGGCATCTAATATATCAGGTACGCACATGCGACCTGATTGCTCCGCGGCACTCTTCAGTATCAAGGAGTATCGTTCTCGTTTAGATTTTTGGGAAGACGGATCCACTTTCACTATTGTTCGTTCTGTCGCAATTGGCACAAACTGAGAAATTCCAACTTCCGTTCCGTGTTGTAGGACTTGTTCAAATTTGTCCCCTTTGCCGAGAGCTTGAGCAACAGTTATCCGAACGTCATATTCAGGAGTTAGTTCTACACTATCATTGGGATTCAGAACAATTTCACGCTTACCTATTTCAATTACAGTTGTATCTTTTGCCCAGCCGTTGCCATCTGTGACTCGCAAATTGTCACCTAATCGCAATCGCAGAACCTGCGAAAGGTAGTGAGCGTCCGGACCAGATAATGTGATATGAGGTTGGAGGAACTGTTCAGGGGTGATAAATAGATGCCGCATAGAGATTGCCAAATACCGAAGTTATGAACTGTGATTGTTAAGTCAGCTAGATTAACCCAATTTCACGGCTAGTCTCACTGTACCTGATTTCCGAAACCGTGTCCTGTATTGGATCCTAAGTTTCAATTATCGTCGGAATCCAGTCTTTTGATTTTCATACGATCCATTTCGAGGGCAAAAATATCGACCGGTTCGGAGGGCTTCGATACTAAGACGGGCTTAACACCAATTGGACTGCGCGGTTCTGGAAGGCGATCACGCAACTCTTGTAACGCACGAAAAGGGGAAGATCCGTCTGGTACCGACCGTTCAGAGGATATACACGTTGATTTCAAACGTGCTGTCTTGGTCTCGTCCTTATCAATCCCTTCTAATTGCTCAAAGGCTAATGCCATCAGGTCAATTTCCGGCTTTGGTGGCGATTGTTTTGCCTGAACTGGTGTTTGAACTTCAGGAGGTGCCTGTAGCTGGTGAGTTATTGCTGGCTGCGCAACGTCACTCTTTAGTGTCTTTAACTCATGCTTGATTGTTGATAATTTGCTCAACGGACGCACCGGAGGCAACATGATCGTCTTGGACTGCTTACCGGGGAAAAGAATCGTTACTCCTGGATTGTGCGAAAGTGTTTTCCAAGGCAACCCCTTCTCATCGCACCAATTGCGAACCACAGGTGCTAAAACCATTGCGTCGCCATGAATGATCTCGACTTTTCGAAGTCCATGCCACGCACGACTCGCCCAGTAATCTTCCAGAGCATGACGCGCCTCAGTCCCGGAGAATTCATGGAAGTCGATTTTTACCACACAGTGGCTCATAACTATTCTCTTTATGTCACCCGAAACAAGTACCGGCTGAAACTCAATGGCAATTTACCGTACCACAATCTGACATAGGTATACAATTAGTTCTCTGACTATCGGTAATCTTGATAGTATTTACTAACAATTCTCTATTTACGAACTACGATATGAATAAAATTAGATGACCCCGACACACATCCACATTACAGGTTGGTCATCTTCCGATTTGGAGACTGAACCAGAGAACCTCCCATGGTTTAGAATTTCTATGGCACTTTCGATTGAACATGACAGTGAATCATACCTTCAACATTGTAATAGTCCCAGTTTATGACGCTGTTGGTCGATATGGAGATTGTGCGCCATTCTTGCAATTCTAATTATCCGAAAACAGTTTAGGTCAGAAATCACGCGCTCATTGCCTCAAATGGAATCGCCCGTCTGACAAAAAGGAAATTGGATCAACATCAGTTGCATATGGTTTGGACAGCAACTCTGTAGGAGTGTGGTATAATCAAACTTCTTTGCGGTCGTAGCTCAGTGGATAGAGCATCTGTCTTCGGAACAGAGGGCCGGGGGTTCGAATCCCTCCGACCGCACTTTATACTTCTTTCCAATCCTCTCGATACTTCAGTGCTATATCAATGTCTAACTTCGGGACATTCGAGCGTTTCGGTGCGTATGCCTTAATGGCTTCCACGGATCGTCGTAGGAACCGTGTGGTATAATTTCCTTCTGAAATACTCGTTTAAGTGTTCTTTCGGACAAACTGTTTAGCATAGCTAAGGATTTTCATGACATCGACATCACAAGGAGGCAGCCAGTTATGAGCGCCCCTTCTACCGCTTTGAAAACTACTGACGTAACTATCCGCCTAGTTGGCGAATCCGGCGAAGGAACCGTGAGCCTCGGCGATCTGATGGTGCAGATGCTAACCACAATGGGTTTAGACATCTTCACACTTCAAACTTTCCCTGCCGAAATCAAGGGTGGTACAGTTATGTACCAAATCCGTGCGAGTTCTGGTACTTGCCTATCTCAGGGAGATTACGCCGACGTTGTCGTTGCGTTAAATGACGAAGGATTTGGGCTTTTCGGTGACGTACTGCGCGAAAACGGAATTCTCCTCTATGACTCTGATGTCTTCACGCCCGATAACGAACCCGGTCGAACAGAATATGCTCTACCAATATCAACGTTGGCTCGCAAAGAAAAAGAGACAGTTCGCCACGAAATTGAAGGTGAGCAGTTGAAACGTCTTCCGGCACCAAAAAACATTGTTGGACTTGGTGCACTGCTTCGTTTGTTGAATGCCCCGTTAGAACCCGCCGAGAATTACATTCGTGACCTCTTTGGTCGCAAGGGCGAATCCATCGTCAAAATGAATATTAGCGCTCTACACTCAGGGGCGGACCACGTTGCCGATCAGATCGGTAACAAGCGTACCCCCGTCGTTACTCCAGTAGAGCATACCGACCGAACGCTTTTGATCAACGGTAACCATATGACTGCTATGGGTGCTATTGCTGCAGGAATGCGATTTTATGCTGGCTATCCGATTACCCCCGCGTCGGAAATTATGGAATTTCTTGCCAAGGAACTACCAACATTTGGTGGAGATATGATTCAGGCGGAAGACGAAATTGCCGCCCTGGGAATGTGTCTGGGAGCTTCCTTTGCTGGTAAGAAGTCAATGACCGCGTCTTCGGGCCCAGGTATCAGCCTAATGGTTGAGCAAATAAACCTCGCAGGACAAGCAGAGCTTCCCGTTGTCATTGTTGACGTCCAACGTGGGGGAGCCAGCACAGGAATGCCGACCAAAACCAGCCAAGGTGATATCAATCTCGCATTGTTTGGAGTTCATAACGAATCCCCTCGTATAGTGTTAACGCCTACGGGAGTCGAGGATTGTTTCTGGTCTACCATTGACGCAGTTAACCTTGCCGAAGAGTACCAATGCCCCGTAATGTTACTTTCTGATCAATCAATAGCTACTCGCAAACAAAATATTAAACCACCAGACCTTTCGAAAGTTAGAACCGTTAACCGACTGACACCAGATTCGGCACACCGTGGCGAGAACTATCTGCGATATGAAGATACAGAAACGGGCGTTTCTGCAATGTCACTACCGGGGATGACCGGCGGGATTTACACCAGTTCTGGGATTGAACACGACGAAAGTGGTGATCCGGGCTACACTCCGGCTCTAGCCACTAAAATGAAGAATAAGCGATTCCGTAAATTAGACACGCTTCGTGAGTTACGAGGTCATGAGTTCGTTGAAGAATTTGGTGATGAAGGCGACGTAGAAATTGGAGTAATTGCGTTTGGCTCAACTGTCGGCGTCATTCGGGAAGCAACGGATCGTGCTCGCGCAGAAGGATTCAAAGTAGCTCACCTACATGTTCGGCTCATTAACCCGCTCCCAGTGATCCAGATCAATTCCTTCGCGTCCCGGTGCCGGAAGATACTGGTTCCAGAATTGAACTACACGGGCCAGTTTGCAGGGTGGTTAAAGATTAACACCGACTTAAAGTTCTCAACGTATCACAAAGACGAGGGTGTGCCTTTTACGCCAAACGAGATATACCAGCAGATCACTAAGCTTTCTAGCGATTAGTCGCTCATCTGGATCGGTACTAATACTGACATGAAGCTCACCGCAAAATCGAAAAAGCTCTTTGCAGTGCTGATAGGATTAATTGCGACTGTTTACGGGTGCGGACACAAACCCGATGCAGTAATGGCGTGGACCGAACAGGATACAAAAGCAGCATTAAAAGAGGGCTCTGTAAAAATTAGAGATGTCAATGTAACTGGTGCAGGAGGATCGACACACATCCGAATTGTGACGCCGACTTCAGCATCTATTACAAAGGCGCCCGTTGTATTTGTAGCACCTGCGGGCACCAGACTGTTTCACGGTAATGCTCTATCCGAGGGTGACACAGCAGAACTTGTGCCATACGCAAAAGCTGGGATGATTGCAGTGGGATACGAGTTGGATGGCAATATGGCGGGTAATCAACCGAATGATCAAGAAATGAAAAGTGCACTGAAGGCTTTCAGAGCATCGAACGGCGGATTGAGAAATGCTCAGCAAGCGATGGATTACGTTCTGGCAAATATTCCGATTGCTAATCCTGAGAAAATCTATGTTGCCGGGCATAGCTCTGCGGCAAATGTTGCAATCCACATCGCAGCAAATGATCCTCGAATTAAAGCGTGCGCCGCATTTGCTCCTTCCGGTGATGTTGTTGGACGGTTAAGCGAATATATGGAACTTTTGGAACGAGTGGCACCGGGCGAAAAGGACTTTCTCTCCCGTACATCTCCTATTAACGAGATCGTTCGTGTGAAGTGCCCTATAATGTTGTTTCACGCACAAGATGATGAAAATGTACCAATTTCGGACCACGAGGCACTCGCCGCAAAAGTAAGTGGCAGAACCGATATGTTAAATGTTGTAGTGCCACATGGTGGACACTATAACAGTATGATAAAAGAAGGAATGCCACAGGCTATCAAGTGGTTTCGAGGCGAATCCGGACATGGAATTGCGCCTTAGTATGGGGGAATAATGGCAGTTGAAACAGTGGTGTTCGCACCAAAAGATTATAAGAGTGACTTAAAACCGATATGGTGCCCGGGTTGCGGGGATTTCGGAGTTCTCAATGCGCTTTATAAAGCGATGAGCATGTGCAATCTTGATCCGGTCCAAACTGTAGTTGTTTCTGGAATTGGATGCTCGTCACGACTGCCAGGATTTGTTAACGCATATGGTTTTCATGGTGTTCACGGAAGAGCTCTTCCAATTGCTACGGGAATTAAAGCGGCTCGCCCAGAACTGAATGTTATTGTGGTTGGCGGAGATGGAGACGGATACAGTATCGGTGCGGGTCATTTTCCGCACTGTGCACGACGTAATCCAGATATCACATATCTCATCATGAACAACAACACTTATGGTCTTACAAAAGGTCAAGTCTCCCCGACCTCAATGGTTCCACTTGCCTCTTTGGGACAAAAAATAGATTCTAAACGTTGGAAAACCACCCCATACGGAATGGTTGAAGACAGCATAAACCCAATTGCTCAGGCTATCGCTTGGGATGTTTCGTTTGTTGCCCGGGGATTTTCATACAAACCAAATCAACTTGCTGAGACCCTAGCAGCCGGAATTAATCACAAGGGATTTGCGCTAATTGACGCATTTTCACCGTGCCCGACGTTCAATCAGGATCAAACTGACGATTTCTACAAAGATCACACATACGACGTTCCCGCCGACCACGATCCAACCGATCGGGTCGCGGCATTTGCATTATCGCTGCGAACAGATGGCTATCCTACAGGGATAATCTATAAGCACGAAGGCAAAAGCAGCCTACTCGATGAACAAAAACACCTGCGAGAATACTATGGTGCCAATTCAGACACAACACAGGGACTCGAAAAGCTGTTTGCAAAGTTGCAGTAGCAATAGTAACCGTTTATATCGATTGACAAAGACATCAAGCCACTTCCGTCTCTCACAGACATAAGCGGCTTGAT
>CAISOI010000512.1 GCA_903886985.1 uncultured Chthonomonas sp. | reverse complement strand
TGTCATAGCCCTAACCTTCTTTTTGTTCATCGACGTTCGCAGCTTTGGGTTTGTCTGAGTCACAACATAATAATCTCTTCATATTGTACTGTATTGAATATCCAGTATTCTAATTGCCAATCCCACTTTTTGGATTTGATCAAAAGTCTGCCCGTCTTCTCATCGAAGCTGACATTTACGTTCATAGAATCGCGAACAAAGCTCAGAGGAACAATCGTTCGTCCACTTTCGATAAATGGTGTCTTTTCCATGGAAACAGGCTTGTTGTTGACAGAAGCCTTCTTGTTTCCGATCTTGATCTCGATCTCTCGGCTGTCGTTCACGGCTCTAACGGTTTGCGCAGTGCCGCCGAACCAATACAATCGACCTCCACTGTGTTCGAATATCTGACGGAATGGAGCAATATGCACTCCCGCTTCAACACGTGGAGCGACATCGAAGGCGATCTGCATGCCGTCGAATGCAACATCGAACGATCCGAGCGTAGGAACGATCAAACTTTTCGAGGTTGGTTTGTGTCCAGGTTGAACATTGTTTAACTTAGCGATTTCGGTTGCCTGAACGCCCGTACGTTTGGCCACAGCATCGAGCGTTTCGCCAGGGCGAACCGCCACAGTATTAGCACTGCTTCCGCCAGTAACATGCGCAATCATCGGAACCAACTGGCTTTCGTCGATGAGACCCGGCAGCGAGTTCGGTTTAATACTAGTCGATGCCATTCGTGTCAATGGCTGCTTTGCGGCACCGCCGGACGTTCTCGGGGAAACTCTCGTAAGTCGACTCTCGGTCGCGGACATTCTGTCAATGTTGGATGCGCTATTTGATGCGCTAGCCAATGAGTTTGAACTCGGCTCGCTGTTCCGAGAGTCCTCTATACTGGGTTGTGGTCTACCACTGAGTGTGATCGCCCCACTTTTGCTGACTGTTCCCAGGTCCGTCGAAGGATTGGATGAAGTCGCTGTGGATGGATCCACGCCATTTTCAAATCGGAGGTCTTCAATAGTGGTCTGTCGTTTTGTTTCACCGCCACCGTTGTTGACGTTCACATGTACAGGTCGAGCCTTCAACGGGCTCGGATTATCTCCGGATTGGCTCCACGCTTCTACTACGTGCCATCCGTTCACAACTTTGGTAGTGTCCCAGTTATATTCGAAAGGAGGCGTGTTACGGAGGACTTTGAATTCTTTGTCAACGAAAAACGTTACATACGGTCGAAGTCTCTGCATTTCGGAGTCGAGGCTCAACCGAATTGGAACAATACCGCTCACTTGCGTCCCATTTGCGGGATAGGCGATTCGGACCGGCGAATTGAGATCGAGCGTTGGCATCTTAATTCGAGCGCCGCTCGTAGTGCTTTTGCCGTCTGGACTGTAGACTTTTACGATAACGTCGTGATTTCCGGCCGACATCAAAAGTGTATCGAGTTTAAAACTGATGATGCTCTTCGTCTGGTTCGTGTTAATCTGCCGTTTGGCGACCAATGCATTGTCCAGATACAGTTCTACGGAATCGAGAATTCCGCCTTTACACACAACATCGAGAGAGAGTTGATCGCCAATGGTGGATGGGTCCGGAGTTAAGATTGAGAGTTGGACTCCATTTTGTGATTTCGGGCGCGATGTTGATGCAGGCGATGCGGTTGCTGCACCGTTAATGACAGTCGCTGCTCCTGTAATTGCAATTGCACAAGCCAACCTCTTCATGTACATCCTCCGTAAGAGTACTACTCTCGTATCGAGTGTGAATAGACGATGGTCAAAACTTTCAATGGGACTTCAACAGATACAATACCAGCAGGTTTATGACTTTAGCACAAACATGTTGCCGAGTCAATGCACTTTTTTTACATAGACAACAAATGTGGGTAATGGAATTGGATTCAGGCGCGTATACTATTCCTATTATTACGGCTCGGTCCGGATTTCACTTGCGAGTATTATGCAAACCCATCCCAACAATCCAAAATTAGTGCGGATCGTAGAAGTCGGTCCGAGAGACGGGCTGCAAAACGAAGCCGTCATACTCGACACCCAGCAGAAGTTGAACTACATAAACCTCCTTAGTAGTTCAGGGCTCAAAGACATTGAAGTAAGTTCTTTTGTCAATCCTGCGCGCGTACCACAACTTGCTGACGCGGGCGAACTGTTTGAGCAGTTAGAGCGCTTGCCCGGAGTGCAGTATTCCGCTTTAGTCCCCAACATGCGAGGTTTGGAGCGAGCGATTGCCGTCGGAGTTGATGCTATTGCCGTATTTACAGCCGCGAGTGAGACGTTCACAAGAAATAATATTGGCGTTTCCATCGACCAATCCTTATCGAATTTCAAAGATGTAGTCAAGACCGCGAAATCGCAGAATATGTGGGTTCGTGGTTATGTATCCACCGCCTTTTTCTGTCCTTTCGAAGGACGTGTGTCTTCCCAAGCTGTTCTAAGGGTAGTCGATGCTCTGCTTGAGATGGGGGTAGACGAAGTCTCCATTGGTGATACAATTGGCCACGCTGTTCCTTCCGATGTGGAGCTGTTAACAAAGGATCTTTTGACGATTCTGACTCCTCAAAAATTTGCTTACCACTTTCACGACACTCGCGGGACCGCTCTGGCAAACGTGCTTAAGGCGTTGGAATACGGTATTCAGACATTCGACTCTGCATCGGGTGGTTCTGGAGGATGTCCCTTTGCTCCCGGTGCCTCAGGAAATCTAGCAACCGAGGACCTTCTGTATATGCTGCATGGCATGGGTATTGAGACGGGCGTAGATATCGAGCTGTCGGTCGAAGCCGCGATATATCTTGAGGCAGTCTTAGGTCGCAACCTGCCAGGCAAATATATGCA
>CAISOI010000511.1 GCA_903886985.1 uncultured Chthonomonas sp. | reverse complement strand
GTTCGACGGCTTAACTCTCTGGTCGGGCGGGCACATGCTTCACTCTACCAGACTGACACAAGAGAGTGGAAGGGTATTCGCAACTTCTTTGTATTCGAATTTCCGGATGTGTTTAGGCGTCGGATATATTTCTTTTATGCTGCACTCGCCTTTATGCTTCTGGGAGCAGCAGTTGGATATGGTATTGTAGCGATCGATAGACACAACATAAATGTTTTGCTGCCTGCTGGTAGTCAATTGCATGATTCTGTACAGTATTGGGAGAAGGGCGACGTTGTTCACCAAACTCAGGGAGGAGCAAATGCCGCTATGTCGGCGGCCCTCATGCAGAACAATATCACAGTGAGCTTGGTCGCATTTGCTCTAGGAATTGCTGGGGGCGTCTTTACGTTTTATTCTATGTTCTACAATGGCGCAATTCTGGGCGGGATGGCTGCACTGATGACACACGTCCATCAGCATAAGAATTTCTGGCCCTCGATTTTGCCTCACGGGGTAGTGGAACTTTCAGAGACATGCTTTGCAGGGGCTGCCGGTCTGGTTTTAGGATGGGCCGTACTAATGCCCGGTCAGCTGCGCCGAAGTGATGCCATCGTGGGAGCAGCAAGAGATTCTATGAAACTGATTCTCGGAGGTGTCGCCCTACTCATTTTTGCGGGACTAGTTGAAGGATTTATTTCTCATTCGATGTTGCCGAAGCCCGTGAAAATTCTGTTTGGGATATCGTCTGGAATCGCGCTCTACTCTTACCTTCTGCTTTCCGGGAAGAACCCGGTTAAAGCATCAACTTAGATATTAAAGCCACGATCGGTTTTTGACTTCGAGATATTGATTAACTAGTTCGACAGATAACTTGTCAGCGGGAGCATCGACAACAAGTACCCCTCGCTTTTTAAGTTCCGCAGAAGCGACGTTGCGGCTTTGGATGACCTGCGATGCCACGGAACGTTCGAACAAATTATCAATGTTTTCGATACTCTCTTCAGCGGCACGAAGAACGTTCGTGTCCATGAGCGTCACACAGGCAACTAAGTGTCTCGACTGCAAATTGGCAAGCTCAATGATATGTTGTTTAGAGGATTGGGCGTCCCATAGGTCAGTGAAATCAATCACGAGACTTCGTCGTCGCCAATGGGTTCCCAAATATCCGATTGCACTTCGGTAATTTGTTTCCACACGAGATGCATTCACGTTATAAAGTGCATTCATTATCTTGTAGACCTGAGAGGCTCCCTTAGCTGGCGCAACCCATTGTTGAACCTTGTCGGAAAATAGCAGTAGACCGACTCTATCTTCTGAGAGGTTTGCAACGTACGTAAGTAGTAATGCCGCGTTCATTGCATAGTCAAGTTTCGAAATCCCATCGATCTCTGCAAGCATCGTTCTGCCCGTGTCGATCAACAGGATCACATTCTGGCTTCTCTCTACTTCATATTGTCTTGCAATCAGTTTTCCTGTTTTCGCAGATGCCTTCCAGTCAATTCTCCTGAACTCATCATCTGGTTGATAATCGCGAAGGGATTCAAATTCACGGCCAGCTCCCATAATTCTACGACTACGAATACCAGATTGCTGAAGCAGTCCCTTCCGTGCCATCAGCTCGAAACGAGAAGCCTCTTTCAAGTTTGGAAAGACCTTAACTGCCGTTGGGAGTTCGATGGTTAACTGCTTTTGAATTAGTCCAAGCTTGCCCTGCGCCCGAATCCAGAGGGATTGAAAAGCAAAATCGCCTCGGGAAGTTGGTTTGATTTTATATACAACATCGGACTTACTCATTGCCGGGACTTCAAGGATTGTATCGCTCCAGTCTGCTTCTAGGGCAGGTGGTGGCTCCTCGTGCAAGGTTAGGATAGAAGATGACTTTGTACGGTTAACAACTTCAAGGGTGACTGAATGATCCGCACCAAGTGACAAAAGTGATTCCACAATGCGGGAAATTTGAAATAGAGAAGGGGAGGGCGTTACGATATAGTCGTAGATCGTAGTTAACAGTATAAACAGGGCGTATGCCAGAGCAATAGAGCGAAGCGATGCCCACATTGCGCTAACGATGAGGATTACCGCACCGATACCCATTAACTTAAACCACCGACTGGTTAGGATCATTGTCGCAGTAACCGCAAAGTTAGGGTGTGATTAGTCGTATTCGAGAGTGAATACCAACCTGGCTTGGATACCGAGACAAGTTTAGACTTGCGAGTTACGGAAGATGTCTGTGCCATCAACTCAATTTCTTCGTCTTTGCATCCTGTAATCTGATAGCGCCCAAATGGGAAATACAGCTTGGCTCCTTCTCGAGGGATTGAAACGGTTAGTACTGGCTGATTTCCCGCCCATAACTCAAACGCTTCCACAAAGGTTGTGCCCTTTGCCTCTGACGGAATCCCTCTTAGAAATTCCAATAACCGGTAGAGTACTGGTCCTCCAT
>CAISOI010000510.1 GCA_903886985.1 uncultured Chthonomonas sp. | reverse complement strand
GAAGTTGACGCCGGGTTAATTATCCACGAGGGTCAGCTAACCCATCAGGCGGAGGGTTTACATACGGTTGTTGATCTTGGAGCTTGGTGGAAGGCTGATACAGGGTTACCATTGCCTCTGGGGGTGAATGCAATTCGCAGAGACATTCCTACCGATTTGCAGGTTAAAGCTTCGCACGCATTGAAGGCAAGCATAGTCTATGGCCTTGAACACCGAACTGCGGCTTTAGATCATGCCATGCAATTTGCGCGGGACATGGAAGTGAAGACGGCTGATGTATTCGTAGGTATGTATGTAAATAATTGGACCGTCGATTTAGGCGATGCAGGTAAAGAGAGTATCCGCCTCTTTTTGTCCCGAGCAGAAGAGCGGGGACTTATCCCCTCAGTCGGTGAAATCGAGTTTGTGGACTAGGAAGTATAGGAGAGACGTGTCCATGCACAATGAAGAATTGCGACCCAATTTGGATACTGTACGCTTTTTTGAATCTGAGGGCATGAAATACCGCCTATACGTAACTGTTGGTGGCGGTGTCGCGTGCGAAGGGTATAATGAACGTTCGGGTGAGTGGAGCCATATGCCTTTAAGGATGGCTTCAGAGCAAGAACTGTCTGAGATACTGGTGGCTCGATATGAGACCCAGGATGAAGAGATCGCTCGGCAGTTAGGGAATGTTGGCGGCTGATTTATTTGAGTGGACTTAGCCAATACCTGTGGTATAATTGAGAGTGCTTTTGGGGGATCGTCCAGCGGCAGGACAACGGTTTTTGGAGCCGTCTACCCAGGTTCGAATCCTGGTCCCCCAGCCAATTTTTAGACATAAAGAAAACCCCGGAAGATATCTTCCGGGGTTTTCTAGTCAGTTTCTTTTAGTTACTGATTTTAGACTTTCTCGCAAACCTTTTGAGCAATAGCGGTATCGATGCCGATGCTTGGACCCATAGTTGAGGAGATGGTAATTCTCTTCAAGTATTTGCCTTTGGCCGCGGACGGCTTAGCTTTGAGGAGTGCGTTGATCAAAACAACTAAGTTGGTTTTCAAATGTTCTTCAGGAAAACTCGCTTTGCCGATTGCAGAGTGGATAATTGCACCACCTCTTTCGACACGGAACTCTGCACGGGTAGCTCCCTTGATTTCCTTGACCACTTGAGCAACGTTCGGAGAAACCGTTCCAGCTTTAGGGTTCGGCATCTTTTGCTTCAAGATGCTGCCAATACGTCCGACGGCTCCCATCATGTCTGGGGAGGCAACGATAAGGTCATATGCGGTGTAACCATCCCAACCCTTTTGGATGCGTTCAATGAGTTCTTCTGCACCAACTTCGTCAGCTCCGGCTTCCTTTGCAGCATCGGCATTTGCACCACGTGCAAATACGAGCACTTTGCGGGATTTTCCAGTTCCGAAGGGGAGGTTGACGGTTCCACGAACCATCTGGTCACCATGGCGAGGATCAACACCAAGATTTACAGCTATTTCAATGGTCTCGTCGAATTTGGCGGTGGTAAGGGACTTGACTTTGGCAATTGCTTCGTCAACTCCTAGTAAAGCAGCGACATCCACACTCTTAGAAAGGGCTTGGAAACGCTTGCTGTGTGCAGCCTTACCGCGTTTTGCTTGTCGACGAGCGGCAGTCGATAGCCGTGTCGATTCTGAGGATTCTTCAGACATTTTTATCTCCTGTGGTTCTAACGGGTTTCGACCCTCCCACACTTGTCATGAATCTGCAGCATGAAATATGCCACAGCGAGGATATTAGGTTGACAGTGAAACTTAGCCTTCGATTGTGACGCCCATGGATCTTGCAGTTCCTGCAATGATCTTCATGGCGGCTTCAATGTCATTTGCGTTAAGATCAACCATTTTTTGCTCGGCAATTATCTTAACTTGATCCTGCGTTAACTTACCGACTTTTGTCTTATTCGGAATTGCAGAACCTGTCTTGATGCCAGCAGCTTTCTTAATAAGGTCCGCAGCTGGGGAAGTCTTAATGACGAACGTAAAGGAACGATCTTCGAAAATGGTGATTTCAACTGGAGCAACTGAACCGACCAATGCTGCGGTCTTTTCATTGTATCCCATGATGAATTCCATCATGTTGATACCGTATTGTCCAAGCGTTGATCAGACTGGCGGGGCTGGTGTTGCCTTACATGAGATCAACTGTAGCTTTATTACGGCGGTTATCTTCTTTG
>CAISOI010000509.1 GCA_903886985.1 uncultured Chthonomonas sp. | reverse complement strand
TGTGAGTGAAGTCGCTATCCGTATTGGGCAAGGAAATATAATTTTGTTATGATCTATGATGTGTATGCTCTTCAAAAAAAGAGTTATTCTTGAGTCTGGAAGAGCGAAGGAACGTCTGCCGGAGTGGTTGAAGTCGGAGGATTATCGAGATTGAATTCAGGACAACCGTGGGTCAGTAGTAATAGAACGGCATTCGGTTCGCCCATATAAATTGAGAAAGATTAAGTTGAAACTATTTCCTGAAAAGAATGCAGATCGGACGCCTCCCAAGAGCGACGAACTGGGACGGCTGATCCGGACTTACAACCGGAATGTACGTTGGCTCGTGGGGACTATTGGAGTTACTATAGCCATTCATATCATTGGCGCAATTATATGTGAAAAATTTAGTCAATCCGAGAGAGGCGCGGAGCTATTTTTAGCTACTCCAAATTGGGCTTATTGGCTTACATTGGTGGTATTGATCGCAGAATTGGGATTGTACACTGTGTTGACTCGAAAACCACGCGAGAACAAGCTTAAATTAGTGAAAGAGATAATAGATCTCAATGATCTTGGAGCACTCAATACATTGATCAGCGCCGCACAGTCGCTTGTAGTATTGCCAGGGTTTAACGAAATGACTGTGGATGCGTTGAATCGTCTGTTGTTTCGAATTAAAGAACAAGATGCGCACTATATCACTAAGCGGAGTCGGTACTCCTTGCGAGGCATTTTAGAAGGTGTAGGTCAGGTCACTCCGGTATCTGAGAGCGCTCCTAAAACAAAGCGCGATGCGTATGAGGCAAGAATCCGGCGAAACACTGATATGAAACTTGCCATTCTCAACGCATTTAAGCATATTGGCGACTCTCGTGAGATTGCAGCGGTTACCAGAGTCACCAAGCTAAAAGCGAAAACTGAGTATGATCGAGAGATCGTTGCTGCCGCAACGGAATGCCTCGCTGCCATTCAAGCGCGGTTAGATGCAGCGAAGGACATCAACAACCTTTTGCGACCTTCTTCGTCGGATGATAATGCGCGACTTTTGAGACCGGCGGTTGGAGCGGGTGACGAGGACAAAGAGCAGTTGTTGCGCCCGAGCGGTGTGGAAGACGAATTGGGTCGAAAACAACAGGAAAATTCGGATGAGTACAGAATTGACAGGTAACAATGGATTGAACAGGGAGAAACATGTCTCTCGGAAGAGAAGATTAATGAGATTGATAGTTTGGTCTCTCGTCGTTTTCGTCATTGTAAGAATTAGTTTTCCTACGATAACGTTTCATCAGGAACGCCGATTTTATCGGTTTACCTGGATATTCCCTGCATGGGATTGGCATCCGGGGCAATTGCATTTTGAAACTGATACAGACACCTCCGGTGAATCCGGTCAGGTTCGCCGTTACGGGTGGTGGGCCATTAGTAGGGGCGTCGAGTCTCGATTCTGATTTGCGTTTGATGAATTCGACGTGTTAAATATCGGGACGTACGACTAGAAATACCGCATCCGGGGGGGGATGTTTAGAGATTGAGTTTACGATCTTGATGATTACTCATCCGTTTTACTCGTCAATTCAATTGGGTTGATATAGGTTAATAGAGTTATGTTGCGCAAAGCCAACAAATAGTTTGGTTGGTACGGGCCGGTCAGCAGACTACACAAAGAGTGAGCAAAGAAAGAGAGGACCGAAATGAAGCTTCGAGAAAAAGTTATGACGTTGAGTGGGTGCCTTTCAATCTTTTGTTTTGTACCCGTTTGTGCCAACGGATATCAAAATCAAACGACTACAAAGGTGGGCGAAATCACCGTAAAGGTACCTGCTGACTGGACTTTGAAATCGAGCCAAATGTCCTCGGTATTGATGGTGAATTTGAAAAAGAAAACATCCGATTCCGAGTGGGATTTTAAGTTGTTTTTGCTGTCGCGGAAGGAAGGTGAGCCTCCACCAAGTAACCAAAGCCTGAAACGGGAATTTGACTTTATGAAGAAAATACCAACGGGTTCTAATGGTCAAAACAATTCGGAATCCCCTTTGGTGTCAAGCAAAGTCACGAAGTTCGGTGGCAGAGCGGCATATTGTCAGGACTTTCGAAGTAAGACAGGACGTCATCCCCTTATTCAGCGCTCACTTCTGTTTAGGACAGAGCATTTTGAATACTCTTTGTTCTTCAAAGTAAAACGACTATCTGGTGCTACGAGCGATGC
>CAISOI010000508.1 GCA_903886985.1 uncultured Chthonomonas sp. | reverse complement strand
TCTCACCTGGCAAAGACTCAGTAACAGGTCACTGGGAGATGGCAGGCATCGTACTTGATGCCCCGTTTCCGACCTATCCAAACGGCTTTCCTCCAGAAATCCTCGAGCCACTTGAAGCGGCAATTCGAACGAAGACGATAGGAAACTGCCCCGCTTCCGGTACGGAGATTATTGAGCGACTTGGGAGCGAACATGTCCAAACCGGATTTCCCATCGTTTATACCTCTGCCGACAGCGTCTTTCAAATTGCTGCACATGAATCCGTCATTCCAATCGATCGACTCTATGAAATTTGCGAGATCGCACGCAAGCTGCTGGTCGGAAAACACGCCGTTGGCAGAGTAATTGCTCGGCCATTTGAAGGTGACAACGGTCATTTCCATAGAACAGAGCGCCGGCGTGATTTTCCACTTGTAGCGCCTCAAAATCTGCTCGATCGAGCACAGGCTGCCGGTATAGGTGTTCATGCGATCGGTAAAATCTCTGAATTTTTTGCAGGCAGAGGTATCGATGTTTGTACTTCAACCACCAATAATCCCCACCACATTGCTGCCCTCGCCGAAGCAGCCAATTCGACTGATTGTGGACTGATCTTTGCAAATCTGGAAGATTTTGACATGCTATACGGTCATCGAAACGATGTTAGGGGATTCGCAAATGCCCTTGAAGAATACGATGCGAGCCTGACCTCATTCCTTGAATCACTGCAAGAATCAGATCTTATTATCATTACGAATGATCACGGAAACGACCCGACCACCCCCTCGACGGATCACGCACGAGAATACGCACATCTACTTGTCTATTCGCCCGGACTAACTGGTGGTATATCTCTGGGAATTCGCAAGAGTTTCAGCGATATAGGGGCGACCGTAGAAGATAATTTTGGCTTAGAACACGGTGCCCACGGTGAGAGTTTTCTTTCAATTCTCAAATAGCTGGCGGGTATACTCCGATAAGAGAATTACGCGTTGGAATTCGAACCCCAAACTCGAACGACAACTCTCCAAGGCTCAACCAACGAAGTATTTGAGCAACCGATTTTATTTTCAGGAGTCACTCGCTTGCTAAAACGTCGTTTTGGTCGTACCGAAATGAATCTCACCGTTCTCACGTTTGGCGCCATGCGCATCCCACCCGAAAAGGATGAAACTCCAGAGGCAAATTTCGAACGCGCCCTTGCAACGCTACGCCGAGGTCTGGATGTAGGAATCAATCATATTGAAACCGCGCGAGGATATGGTCTTTCTGAGGAACTCATTGGTAAGGCACTCCAGCAAGGAGTTATCAAAAGAGATGAGTTCTACCTGACCACCAAAATTGGTCCTCGTGAAACCGCTGCGGAATTTGATGAAGCTCTCAGAGACTCCATGGGGCGTATGGGAGTCGATTATGTCGACAATCTTGATATCCACGGAATTAATACGCCCGAACTTATTACGATGTCAACATCGCCCGGCGGATGTTTTGATGCAGTAAAAACGGCTATTGCGGACGGGCGAGTCGGTCATATCGGATTTTCTACTCATGGTCCCGTCGAAGTCATCGTCGACGCGATAGAAACTAACCTGTTTGAATCTGTAAATTTGCACTACTATTATATGAATCAGCGCAATTTACGTGCAGTTCAGGCGGCTACAGAGAAAGATATGGGCGTCTTCATTATCTCTCCAACGGACAAAGGTGGTCAGCTGTTCAACCCATCAGCAAAACTCAAAGAACTTTGTAGCCCATACACCCCAATCGAGTTTAATCAACGCTGGCTGCTCAGTCAGCCGGAAGTTCATACCCTCTCTTTGGGTGCCGCTAATCCATGGGAATATGACGCCCATCTCAAGATGGCAAACGTTGATGGTCCACTCAGCGCGGATGAGCAAATCATTCTTAACCGTCTCGACGAAGCGATGTCGAACGTTGGAATTTCATTCTGCAGCAATTGCCAGGCGTGCCTGCCATGCCCCGAGGATGTTGCAATTCCGGAAATTCTACGATTGCGAAACCTTGTAAAAGCATTCGATATGGTGGAGTTTGGTAAGTATCGCTATAAAATGCTTGCTTACAAAGAAGAAGAAACCGGCGAACGCAAAGGTGGAATTGGCCACTGGCTCCCAGGAGCACAAGGAACATTCTGTACCGATTGTGGAGATTGTCTCCCCCGATGTCCTTTAAATCTGCCAATACCCGAACTATTGCGCGAATCACATTCTCTGATGTCCGGCGAGGTCGGCAAACGCTTGTGGGAGTAAAGACTCCACTAAATAATTGAGTGCCGCTCCATTGAATTGGAGCGGCACTTTTTATTTGCGTCTATTGAAGTTGCGAACGAACCCCTAATTCGGCAAATCGCCTACGGTTTGGGGTTTAACGTGCGCTCGACTGACTTGCGACTGTCTTGAATATGTAGTTTCGTCATCGTATCTGTTGCCCGAACTTCCGCAGCCGCAAGCTTATTAGCCAGCGTCTTCAGTACAGCACGAATTACAGGTCGCAGGTCAGAATCAGACTGTGTTTCAGGTGTTAACTTTGACTTCATGAGGTCAAGAAATGTCCTCTGAAGGTTTCTGCGATAGATGTCAATCACCACTTTTGGAGAATCCAATTCGCTCCAAACGCCGTTTTGAACATCGGCAACAAGCGTTGTCACCTTATAGGAGCCCGTGGGATTCATCGCTTCTTGATCCTGCAATCGTTTTACACGAACATCTGAAAGCAAAGATGCAAGTGTTCCACGTTGAGTACTGAGGATTCGATCGGCCACACCGCTCGATTCAATTCGATCAATGATCTCGGGCGTGACAAATTCCTTCGGGGTATAGAAAACGTTGTCCACAAGGAATTTGACGGCCTCAGCCTGCTTTGCAGTGGGTACTGGCTTGTAGACCGCACCACCACGACCAGCATGATAGTCCGTCTCTACCGAACCACCCACAACGGTTACAACATGGCCCAACTCTCGTCGTCGCTGAGTCAATACTGCATCATACATCTGCCGAAGATATTCGTAATCTTCACCAAATTTTGTGGTTGCAGGTATCAGCATCTTAACTG
>CAISOI010000507.1 GCA_903886985.1 uncultured Chthonomonas sp. | reverse complement strand
CTAGATTGCGCGACCGATATAATTCCAGATGTCACCGTGGGATTTGTTGGTTTGGCACGCGACGAAGAGACTGCTCTGGCTTCGACATACTACCAAAAACTTCCGGAACTTCGCGGCAAAGCAGTCATAGTCTTAGATCCCATGCTGGCAACTGGCGGTTCCGCTATCTATGCGCTACGTCAAATTGCAGAAAACAACCCGTACTCCATATCTTTTGCCTGTATTGTGGCCGCCCCCGAAGGGATCGACGCTGTTCAATCGGAATTCCCAAATGTCTCAATTACATGCGGGGCGATAGATAGAGAGCTTAACTCTAAGAAGTACATTGTGCCTGGACTTGGTGACTTTGGAGACAGGCTATACGGAAACCTGTAATAGTTTCTTAACAAAGCGTTAATATTGTTGCAACTTTTGACTGCATAGATCAGACTGTTGTTAGACAGTGTTTGATATGCAAATAATATTTTCCAGAAACTGCCTTCCAATGTCTTATGCTCGAGCATCTAGTATGCTGGCAAAATATTGTATCCTTGAGACTCTCGCTTCTAATTTGTTCTTTCGAACAATCGAATTATGGTCAGGTGGTTATCCACATCTGTCACATTCTAATGAGGATTGTATAAAGCCTTATGGAACCTTACCGCCTAATAGTTCTTGGAATCTCAACCACGGATATACAACATTTTAGTGACCGAGCAGAGAGTGCTGGTCACCTTATCGTCGGTATTGCGAACGCAGTCGAACAACTGCACGATCTGGTAAAGTCTATCCGACCCGACATTGTAGTTGTTATTGTCGATGATTCAAAATCCAACTATTCTCGTGTGGCTGAAATATGCAAGTCAAATGGTGCTGCTCTGGTTGGCGCGGTTAAAAGCAATTCTGAGTCCCTACATCCTCTCTTGAAAATCCTTAATGCTCACGCACTTTTTCCCTTCGAAACTACCATTGATGGGTTAGAACTTGGTTTAATTTGTGCCAAGTTGGTAGTCAAAGAAGCCGCAAAACTCATTGAAGAGAACCTAGAACTTAAGGACACTATTGAAACGCGCAAGCTGGTTGAGCGCGCGAAAGGCATTCTGATGGACAGACACAAGCTCTCAGAAAACGATGCTTTCAAGCGGATTCACTTTCAGGCAAGAAATCAAAACAAGAAAATGAAAGAAATTGCAGAGAGCATCATAACTGCCGCAGAATTGATATAAACAGCACATATGCACACTTCTACTGAACCTGAACGTTTGGCATTTCCTGTCTCCCTCTTCAAAGAATTAGAACTTAGGACCTACATTGAGATTCCCTTTTAGACTGGTCGCAATAGACCTTGACGAAACTCTACTGGACCAAGAGCACAATATCAGCCCTCAAAATGAAAAGGCTGTCGAGGCTCTCGTTGACGACAGGGTTATTTGCACGATTGCTTCCGGAAGAATGCATGAAGCGACTACACGATACGCCTCACAATTGGGTCTGGATACCCCCGTCATCTCGTACAACGGCGCGATGATCAAGATCCCTTCTTCAAGTGAAACTTGGCGTCACGAGAAAGTGGAATCCAACTTAGCAAGCGAAATTGTCAACTTTTGTGCAGAATTCAATTACCACCTCAATTACTACTTGAACGACCGCCTGCTCGTCAAGGAACGCAATAAGTGGTCGGAAATCTATCTCTCTCAGACTGGATCACCGATTGAGGTTTACGGTGATCTGCGAAATCTGGCGGGATCCGCACCCACTAAACTTCTCTTAATCGACTCACCTGAATCGACAATCCGACTGCAATCAGAATTCAAAGTGAGGTTCGGAGACAAACTTTACATCACGCGCACAAACCCCGAATACCTTGAATTCATGAATCCGCTGGCGTCAAAAGGCTCTTCTTTAGAAATTGTCGCTCGCACAATGCAAATCGATCAAAAATTAACTCTGGCAGTCGGTGACAACATGAACGATATCTCAATGATCAAATGGGCAGGATTGGGAGCGGCGATGGGTAATGCAAAACCCGAATTGAAAGCAGTATCCGACAGAGTCATTGGGAATAACACGGAAAGTGGTTTTGCAAACTTCATCTTCCAGCTTTTCGAAGAGAACTGATTATCTGATCGGGTGAAGGAAAGTTAGCCCCGTTCGCGAAACCTGCATATATGCCTGACGTATTGGTAATGGCTGGTGAGTTTTGTGAGGTTAATTAGTTGACCCAATCCGCAAATCATATTCGAGCAACTAAAATCCCGGTATTCCTAATTGCGCTTCCGCTCGTCTTGACATTAATAGGTTCAGGATGCACGAAATCCGCAGCACACAAAAATACCAAACTCAGTAATCTTCCGTCTGTAACTAACGCACTGAAAGGAGCCAAGGATGCCGGTCTCTCGGTAACGGTTGAGGAAGTCCGATCTCGAATTGTCCCAATGGAAGGAAATGCAAAACCTCTCTATGATATATTGAGCCGGCGAATTACCGAACGGCCCGCATCTCCCTCCGAAACCAAAACCATGCAGGCAGTTTATGGAAAAACCCTCCCAACCACAAAGTCCATTGTAGATGTAAAGAAAATACTGGCGGACCGGAGCCTAATAGTCGATTTGGTGCATCGCGCAAGTTCCAAACCGATGTGCAACGGTGAGATAGATTATTCTGCCGGACTTGAACTGGATTTTCCTGAGGCAAGCGCTCTCAGAGCCTCCGCGAGAATCAATTGTATCAATGCTATGGTGGCAGTCCATGACAAAGAGGACGCAAAAGTCGCAGATTCATTACGGAATGCCTTCCGCAGTGCGGGGCACGCAGCCCATCACCCCGGCATAATTGGATACATAGTTAACATCACTCTCAATAATCTGGCGCTCACAAACTGTGCAAAAGCTCTCATGCTCAGTGGAGAGCGATCTGGTGTTGCAATGGGAATTCGTGATGTCATTACTGCAGAATGTTCTTCTCCCGACCTCAAGGAGACACTCTCGAACGAGATCGTGTTGACCACAGAAACATGCAAGCACTTAAGCACGGATGAATCTTCCTCGATCAAGAAGTCACCTTCCATAAGTGGGGACGCCGAGAAATTCGTAACCAGTGGTCTGGAAAATCTTCGCAATTTCTCGGGCATACGATCATTGGACGACAACGTGTATCTCGTAATACATTCCCTGACCCAACTTTCAAAGGTTGCCAATCTTTCTTATGTGGATGAACAAAAGGTTTATGCTAAGTTGCTCGAGAAGATTGGCACGTTTCCAGCCAGTGATCGTTTATTTGCAGATATGTTGGTACCCACGTACATAAAGGCAATCCGCGAAGACCGCGTGACCAGAGCGAGGCGCGTCGTTGTCAGCACTGCGGCTGCAATTCTAGATTTCAAATGTAAACACAAACGTCTGCCCCATTCCCTTTCTGAATTGGGAGGCAACGTTATGGACCCCTTTGTTGTTAAGGACATCGCCTATCACCAAACGCACTCCGGTTTCACGATATACTCTGTAGGACCGACCTGTAAGTTCTCCGGCGGGTATACAAATGAAGCACCTCCGAAATCAGAGAATGTCTTTACCTACCCTACTCCGAGCTATATGAAGCCAATGAATTAATGCGATGAAATTACCAACACCACTAAAAGTACATGAACTGATGCCAGTCGAGCAATCTGCATCTGACATGGAATACAGGCTAATATTGGGAAATCCTGATCTGGAAGCCATGCGAATCGTTGAGCATGTGTCGTTCAATTGGAATACGTCCATAGTTGAGATATTCATTTTGGGTGCGAGCCATGCGGTCAAGATTCATACACCACGAGGCACGATCACAGAATTGCTAACCTGTGTAAAGCCCAATTTGGACGACTCAGTATCTATAGTCAACGGCCCAGCTGACTGCGATTCACAATATGCCTTTGCGCATATCGGGCTGCAAGGGCAAATGGATATCCAAAAAATTGATACAATCCGACAACTATCGAGAGAAATTTCGGACAGAATGTTAAGGCATACATTTCCTGGAGTTTGCGGTATTACTCTGCCCGTCACCGAAGTTAGATGGTCTATAACAGCAGATACACTTACTGTTAACACGCGACACACTTATCCAAACGAAGGCGTTTCGATTATGAGTACGTCCGTCTTCGAAGCAAATGTTAACCAAGGAGACCGCAATTGACACCTCCCGATGAGCAGGCTGCAGCACGCGAACATGCATTATCCAGAGCCAAGGTTGCGATACACCATCGGCACTTTGCCGAAGCCCAAAGGCTAATGGACACGGCAGCGAAGTTGCAGGCGAATAGAGCCGATCTCCAATGGCTGCACGATGAGTTCTTCATTGAAAAACGTAAGTCGGAGAATCGCGAAGTACTTACAAGAACTCTGGGGCCAATTGTGTGCGGCGTCGTTTACCTGATCTTTTCGGTCAATGGACCTCGAGAGTGGACTATACCCGTCTGGATATCACTGGCATTCCTATTTATTCCAGCTATGATTGGCTTCGTCAGCGGCAGACAGATTTCTCCTGAACAAGCGATATCAAAACGATTCTGGACGGCATTTCGGAATGTTGCTATCGGCATGTTTGGATATACGACCATGTCATTAATAATGCTTCGAATTCGCATCAGTCAGCCAGACTCATCCGGTATGGTTTTCTTAGTGGGCCTGTTGGTTTCGATGATTTATGCCGCAATTGCTGGGACAATCGGCGGCCTCGCGGCCAAGTTCGCGTATCGTTGGGATCCGTTTGAAAAAGGAGCATCAAGATGAGCGTTTTTCTCCAAGAACGTGCAGATGGCGGCTGCGCACTCTATATTGATGGTGACCTGCAATTCGATACCACTGACGAAGCGATTTATCATGAGAGTCTTGTTCTCCCCGCGCTAATACTTGCTGCGAAGGCTAAGTCTAACGGCTTGCAGGTACTAATCTGTGGCGGCGGCGATGGACTTGCATTGCGAGAGGTATTGCGATTTCCTGGGGTCGACCACGTTGACCTTGTCGACTACTCAAACGAAGTTGTCGAACTTGGCCGAAACGAATTATCCAGATACAACCTGAACAGTTTTCATGACAATCGCGTTCAAGTCCATATAGCAGATGCTTGGGAATTCTTGAAAGCGGACTCGAAATATGACGCAATTATTGTCGATCTCACCGTGCCCAAAAAGTCGGAAGACACGACTGTGTTCACTGCGGAGTGGTACGCTTGCCTACAGCAACATTTGACCAAAGACGGCATTATTTCTATCAATGGGCTCTCACCAGAAGCCACCCCCGAAGCCTTTTGGTGCCTCTGTAACACTGTGAAATCGACGGGTATGCACTCAGTTCCTTTTCGGGTTTGCATTCCGTCATTTCGCGAACAGGGCTACGGAGTATGGTCCTTCCTGCTGGCGTCAAGTCAACTACTTTTTGCCTCTAATCTGAAATCCTTACGGTCGCCAATCATCACTCGTCAAGCAGATATTTCACGTCTACATCGCGGCGCTCGATTTTCGCGTGAGTCACGTGCACTTGGCGCAAGAATTCCCATACATACCATCGCAAAACCAGTTCTTCTGCCATTGATATTGAATCAATCACTGCCTCAACCGGAAGCGGAATTCAATGAGTTTGATATCGAACCTTTAATTGCCGCTATTCCGGCGCTTCATCCTCAACATACGCGAGACATGATTGAAGTTCTGGCAAGGCAAGTTGCAGGTTCTATCAAATCGATCGATATTAGCAAGCTAGTGGATGCACTCTTGAAGCGCGTCGCCGATCTGCCCGGAAAGCTCATTCGTGAATTACGACGACTTAAAACCTATTTACAGAATGCAATTTTCCCTTCCAAAGGTGTTACTCGCCTGACAGCCAGACTATTTGCTGTCCTCGTCATTACCATGACTCTTGCAAATGCAGTGGCTCCAGATAATGCATTTGCAAAAGGCAGCGCAGGCATCGGACATGCTAGTATGGGACGCGGTTTCAGCGGCGGTTTTGCGGGCGGAAGGGCCGGTAGCCCCTCTGCAGGTGGAGCGAGCAGGGGCGGATTCTCGGGTTCACATCCAACGTTCAATACGACAAGTGTTCGTGTGTCTGGTACTGGATTCCGTGGAAGTAATTATGGTCGCAGCGGGATGACAGACATGTATGGCTATCACTATACGCCGCGAGTCTACATCTATTGCGGCGGAGGTTACGGACACTCCCACCCGATGTACATTGCGGGTCACAGCAACTACAGGCCACAGCACAATCCGGGCGAACAGCATCAGGCTATGTATGTTGCTGATGAAGACATGCTCATCATGGACAACGGAGACATCATTATCACCTTGTCCGATAAAGCGTATTTGCTGCTCGCGGGAGGTCAACTCGCCTTGATGAGCGTTAACTCCGTCGATCCAATCTGTCCGGTTGGTACAAACCCAGCCATGCTCGCCACAATTGTCGATGAGCTAAAGTCTCAGAAACTTGCGATCCAACACGAAACTGTTGCACGTCGCGACTGGATAAGTTGGACCGGATGGACCAGTGCTCTATTTGCCACCGTGAAGGGCGACAAAACTGAAGTCGCCAATATGGAAGACCTGATAAGGCGCATTGATCTGGCATTGAAGCAAGTAGGTGTTCCAGCGCAGATTGCGGTGAATGTACCGTCCACCGAATTTACTGAACTTTTCACTGGCGGTTTTCTGCGTGATAATGGCGATATTCTCATCCAACAGCCCGATGGCAAATGGTTAATCACCGACGGTAAAACGATGCGGTTCGGAGAGACGGGCAAATCGAGTCCTTGCCCGGTCGAATTGAAAGCAACCCTGATGGATATTATGCAAAAACTGCAGAAAGAGCTTTTGGGAGACCAGAATTCGTATGCGAACGAGTTGGCAAAATTGCAAGCCGAAGGTCTCACCATTGACAGGGACCTGAGCACGTACAACCAACTCTACCTCATAAACAACTATGACCCGAATTACGAGGTCGACTATGGCACCGACAGTATGTCCGTATTCAAGGCAATCTCGCTAACAGAGCAGGACAAGGCAGACAACCAGAAAGAGATAGCCAGTCTGGAAGAAGAACATCGTACAGGAACAGCTGATCTTCAGAGATTGAACATGATCATTCCAATCTTTGGAAGATGATGACGGCACCCCCTGACGTCGCCATTAATATAGCGGGAATATCTTTGGCACCTCTGGGGTCAGAATGGAACTCTCGGTGGGATTCCCTTGCTGGTGGTTCCTATCAGTCTGGTGTTATGCAGAGTTCTGCCTGGATGAACTTCAAACAGCTGGAAGGTTACGATACCTATCGTGTGGGTTTTTTCAGGGAGCACAAGTTAATCGGTGGCGCTTCGCTTTTCGTGTTTCCCTATTCGGGACACGAAGGTTTCATTATCTGTCCGGAAGGTCCAGTTATCCCGTGGGACGACATCGATACTGCCCGCACATGTCTACGTCTCTTGGAAAAGTACGGAACCGAACTGGCAGAGGCAGTAGGTGGCATTGGCTTGCGCATTGAACCGCATTTGACCCCGCCTGCACCCTCCCTGTT
>CAISOI010000506.1 GCA_903886985.1 uncultured Chthonomonas sp. | reverse complement strand
GGTCAACCACGATCACTCGGGGTCTAAAACCAATCGGATCATCGCTTAACCGCACAAAATTCATCCGCCTCCGACACTCGTGGATCTTCCAATTTCACTGTCCCAGTACGATTAGGATATTTCCCCAACATCACCCACGCTGCCGCCATGGTGGGATTAGCGAATGGAACATTCAAAAATTCTCTGGGACCACAGGTCGATATCACAGAATCCATTTTCAATGCTGGCCCTGCGGAGATCGAAGCATTGTTCTCAGACCAAATTGACATCGGATTCATAGGTCCGGGTCCAGCAATAAATGGATACTTAAAGTCACGTGGCAAGGCTCTGCGAATAATCGCAGGAGCATCCTCCGGGGGAGCAAGTCTAGTTGTTCGCTCCGATTCGGGCATAAGTTCCTTTTCCGGACTGGATGGTAAACGAGTTTCAGATCCACAAACCGGAGGAACCCAAGATCTCTCTCTGCGCTACGCGATAGACCAAGCCAAACTAAAACCGACGGACAAGGGGGGCACGGTTTCTGTCCAACCAGTTCAGAACGCGGATACTCTTACCCTTTTCCGCAAAAAGGAAATCGATGCCGCATGGGTTCCGGAACCGTGGGTCACTAGGCTGGTTACCGAAACGGGAGGCAAATTGTTGATCGACGAGCGATCTTTATGGAAGGACAACAAATTTTCCACCGGTGTGATAATTGTCCGGAAAAAATTTCTCGAAGAGCATCCAGAAGTTGTTCAGAAATTCTTAGATGGATACGTCGACACAGTCATCTGGATTAAGGCAAATCCGGACGCCACAGCAAAAATTGTACAGGCACAGATACAACGACTTTCGGGGAAATCTCTGCCAATTAGCACGATGGTTGAGGCCCTCGGCCGGACCGACATAACGACGGACCCTCTAAAATCCACCATCGATGTCTACGCTGATCGCGCCAAACAGCTTAGATTTCAACGGGTGGACCATCAAGAAATCAAGGACCTAGTTGAGTTGAAATACCTTAACATTTCTCTCAAATCCCGCCACTTACCAGTACATGCACAGTAACAGGTTGGATATTAACCAGCTATTACGTGGCCTGAAACACTAAAGGAGAGCAAACTGATGTCTCGTTACACCAGGCCGCAGTTAGGATTTACCCTGATAGAACTACTAGTAGTCATCGCAATTATCGCGATACTGGCGGCGATTCTATTCCCGGTCTTCGCACAGACGAGGGAAGCAGCAAGGAAAACTTAGTGCTTAAGTAATACGAAGCAGATTGGTACGGCCTACATGATGTATCTCCAAGACTATGATGAGACATTTCCTCCTCATGTTACTGAGCGGACAGCACCCGCATGAACGCCGGACACAGCGGTTGCTCGTGCTCCGTTCTCATATAAAACCAAACTGTTACCCTACACAAAGAACGATGGCATTTTCAAATGCCCCAGCGCGCCCGCATGGCCAATTCCTGCCACCGGGGCGTGGTACACGACCGATTATGGCAACAACCACAATGAGGCAAACTTAGTGGGAGCCAGTCAACGAACATGGTACACAAACAACCCTGACTTCGGCTTCAACGAAACCACCCCATTGGTGAGCATATCTTTCCCGGCTAACTTCATCGTTATTGGAGATGCTGGCAGGGCGGCGGGAACTGCCTCGCGTGGTGGTATGTACCCTCAACCCTAGGCGTTCAACGACTCCGTATTGCCAGCAGCGTCCCAACAAGCGCGATTCGCGCCAAGGCACCAATCTGGAGGTAATCTAGCCTATGGGGATGGTCACTCCAAATGGACTCGCCCCGAAAAAACATGGCGATCCTATGCCGACAACGATTGACGAAGAAACCCTACAAGATAATATTGTATCTCCTGGATTCAACTCCCGGTTGGCAGAATATTATTGCCAATCGGGAGGCATCACTGCGATGATTAAGTATGCCCTAGCTAATATTTCGTTTCGGGTACAATTCATTCATACAGGGGGTGTATCTTATGGATCGAATGAACCGACGTGAATTTGTAGAGCGTGCAGTCGTCACTGCGGGTGTCCTCGGAGTTGTATCAGCATCAAATGCCGATCAGACAACAACAACTGTTAAAGATAAAAGTGTGAAAGACAAAGTCAAACTGGGTAAATCCGGTATTGTCACTTCTCTTGTAGGCATAGGAACCGGATCGGTCGGATGGAATCATCAGTCAAACCAAACCCGTTTGGGTCAAGATAAATTTACGGCTTTGATTCAACATGCCCACGAGAGTGGCATCCACTTTTTCGACCTCGCAGATCAATACGGTTCGATGCCGTTTTTCAAAGAGCCCCTCAAGAAACTCCAACGTGACAAGATTACAATTCAGACCAAAAGTAATAGTCGCGAACCCGCGAAAATGCGCGCCGACCTTGAACGGTTCCGCAAAGAGCTTGATACTGATTACCTCGATACAGTTCTGATTCACTGTGTCACAGAGGCTGATTGGAATGTGCGATACCGCGGCATCATGGATGTATTAGAAGAAGCTAAACAGAAGGGCATTATTAGAGCACATGGCGTTTCCTGCCATACTCTGGAGGCATTGACAGCTGCCGCGAGCGAACCATGGGTTCAAGTCGATTTGGCTCGATTCAATCCTTGGGGCAAATACATGGACGGTAAAATGGGAGAACCAGAAGTCGCTGCGGTCGACCATGTTCGACCATTGTTGCAGAAGATGCGTAGTGCCGGCAAGGGTGTCATTGGCATGAAGATTGTAGCTCAGGGTGACATTATGAAAGCAGATGATCGTATCTCCAAAGCTCGAGAGTCTATCCGCCATGCACTATCCACTGGAGCTGTGGACATGATGGTAATCGGATTCGAAAGCCATGCTCAAATTACCGAGATCATGCATGAGACTCAAGTCGCGCTTGCAGAAGTGGGATATGTAGTCGCCTAAAATCTTTGTGCACTTGCACCGAGTAAACTATTTGCGATATGAGTTGGACTATAGCTAAGCTATGGTCCAATTCTTTTTGGCGTGGCAAATTAATTCCATACTATTCTTCTGAATCGATATATCCGTCGTCCGACGATACCAACAATGCTTCTGCTGGTCGCCTATCGGGTCTGACCTTCGAAAATGGAATTCTCCGGCCCCTACTTTTGAGTCGTGATCGGCGCAATTGCCCTACACGTTCCTCAACAATCTTTCGGGCACTGTCGTACGCCTCCTTGTAGTATAGGTTGATCTGTGAACGATCTGGCAGCTTACCAGTGTCATAGTAACGATCCAGTGCTTTGCCGACCGCCATAGTTCCGGCATAAGAGATAGCACCTCTTGCTACCAGTCCAAATCCTCCTGGAACTACGCCCAATACCTCGCGTGCAATAGCTCGCCAACCAAATGCGTTGCCTAACAATGGACCAAGCTCACGCGACCGTGCACGGGGATCAAGACTAAGATCATGCGCTGCGGCCAATCGAAACAACATCATTGTCTGGTTCTTTGTTAACATAAATATGTCACCTATGGCAGATGCCGGCAGCAGAGGCGCAACCAATGGCACAACACCCGGCAAGGCATTCAACATAGCGAACTCGGCATTTGCGAGCGCAGTTTCGCGGATTATCCTGTCTACAACAATCGGCCGAAACGCCGGATAGCTTCTGGCCAGACTCAAAACAAGCTCAGGGCGATCGTCAACTATTCTCTCCAACAATCTCTCAAAGGAACCGAATTCCTGAGCCGAATACAGCGGTATACCTTCATACCCAGTGCTACGCCCCATTCCGGCATCAATAATGATTGTATCCGGAGCCAGAGTGACAGGAAATCCATCTTCAGTCGCCGTGGAATTGATCGAAAGAACAGGAACAAATTTCTCGGCTGGTTTTGTTGCTGAAGGGTCAACCACTAGTCGCTGAATTGTAACTTGACGAGACGCTTCAGAACCGACAACAATCACAGAAGTAGGACGTCGAGCTTCCAATGAGATGTTCTTAACAGATACTTCCTTAATAGTTTTCCAAAATCGTGTCGCCTTATCTATATTTGCCATTTCTACTCCTCAAAACTGTCCAGATCGTCATTACTTCGGCTACAAAATCACTGTCAGATCATGCTTCACAATACGCATTCCACTGTAGATTGGATACACCGGTTTGTCTCCTTGTGACTTATTACGCACAAAACGTGCGAATCCTGTATGATATAATAAGCTGGTCGACAGATTTATCTCTGTTGAAAACAATGT
Source organism: uncultured Chthonomonas sp. (assembly GCA_903886985.1). Classification (GTDB taxonomy): domain Bacteria; phylum Armatimonadota; class Chthonomonadetes; order Chthonomonadales; family CAJBBX01; genus CAISOI01. Next base: position 1,753 of record CAISOI010000506.1, on the reverse strand, counting down.
TATGGCCTATTTAGACGTTAAAATTGGGGATGTTGCTGTTCTTCGAAAACCGCATCCATGTGGCAGTACTCACTGGACCATTACACGTACCGGAGCTGATATCGGTCTTCAGTGCATCACTTGCAATCGCCGCATTATGCTGGAACGTGAGCAGTTTGAATCTCAGATTAAGCGGCTCGAACTAAGTGAGGTTTCTGCCGATATTGTTGTGAGCTCGGAGAACGCCTCGTGAAATCAAATATTGGTCGCAGGCCGCTAACACTTCGTAAACGACCGCCTTTTGTTGATCGCAACTTGGCCTCGACTGTCGTAACTCCGATAGCTATTCTAACGCTAGTGTGCTTTCTGTATGCACTGCCTAACCTTTTGCGAAACCAACAATCACTACGTGCCCCTTCCGCAACTACTCAAGCTCCTTCCAATGTTGGAATCTGGATTGACAGCACTAAAACGATCTCAAAGTCGCTCGACGCATCCCAGTTGTTTCCTGTAATAAAGGCAGACACTCTACCCCCATGGGACGGATGGACGCGGTTGAACGGCGCTCCGCTTGAGGTAAATTCGAGCAATACTGTCCTAACAACCTATGGCTGCAAAACGGACTTTGGCTTCAATATCATCGTAACAAATCAAGGTCCTTATCGGACACCATTTAAGCTTACGGCCCGAATGACATCCGGAACATATTTGTTAGAAAAACTTAGCATTGGTACCAACTCCACAAATTCCCCCAACAACCCGGAGCGACTAGAAAGTATCGTTGTTGGTGGTACACAAGACGTGATACGTCCTCAATTTGTTGAGGCAAAGTCTGCCCTTATCCTCAAATTCGTAAACCAATCCAACCTTTGTCAGAAGGACTTATCGGACCTCCTTGGCGAAATCAAAGCTCTTTATGCTTCACGTCCGCGAGAAGCCAGACTGCTGGGTAGCCCACTAAACGATACAATTTCACAGGTAGACGCAATTTGTAATGATCCGTCGCACCGGGTAAAGTCGCGGGCACGGGTTCAGCGCGCATTGTTATCACTGTCTCAAGTCGAAGCCCTTGCCGAGAACCTCTTAAGACAGTCACAAATTTCCGAAACATCCGCTAAGGCCATTCGTGCTGCAATGGTGGACGCACAATCACACTTAATGAGTCTCAGTTTTGTCTGTTATAACGTTGTGCCGTTCATTTCCTTCGAAGCAGACATGCCCCAACCTGTTGAAGAGGCCATACATGTAAAGTCTACCAAAGTCCATATTTCTCTAAACAATCTCGGCGATCAAACCATTGTCAATGTCAAACTTGGGATAACTACTCCCTCAGGAACATTGGTCCTTCCCAAAGAAGCCGCAGTGTTTACAGAATTATCACCCGGCCAGAAGGCGTCTGCTGACTTCGACATCCAAAGTGACAATCCTATTGCTTGGAAAGAAATTCGGGTGCAGTTTTCGTACTTTGCTCAAAGGACACCGGTTCATATTGATTTACCGGTTGTTCGAAAGTAACGAATGTTGCGTTATCAAGGTTTAATATAGTAGGTTGAATATTTTTCAGCGCTTGAGTTGGGATCACACTTCAGGAGAACTCTATGTCTTTTCGGTCACGTTTTCATCTCTGCATAATTCCGTTAGTCTGTACTTTGCCACTTCTTACGCTCCCAGCCTCTAATATTCGAGCTGAATACCGCAAGCTTGGACCAACCATCAAGTTCGAACTGGCAAATGGAGCCAAGGTCAGTGATGTAGTGACAATTCTAGCAAGATG
>CAISOI010000505.1 GCA_903886985.1 uncultured Chthonomonas sp. | reverse complement strand
TCCACCTGCAAAAGCTGCACCCCCTCCAAGTGTCTGCATCACTCCGAAAAAGCGCCCGCGAACTTTACTATGCACCGTTTTTGCGACCAGATCGAACCAAGATACCGCAGCACCACCATCTAGCAGCCAAAAGCAACTCATTACTATGAAGATTATCACGATGGCAACATTGGGAGCTGTCTTCGCAAAAAAGTATATCCCGATCGGCAGTGCAAGCAAAATAAGTCGTTGAATTCCAAGTGTTACGAGCATGAAACGCTTGTGGTGTTTTCTGCCATGGATGTAATGTGCAGCGACTAGGGCTGGCAGCGTATAGCCGAGAACTGTAATAAGTCTTGTCATTCCGACTAGAACATTGGACGCCCCCAGATGGGTTAGTAACAGCGGCAAGACGGTTTCACTGTCCAAGAACGTAAGGCCACTCCAGAAGACTGCGCCATCCAGATTGATCATCGTCACGTTCCACCGAAAATGACGGGCGGCATATTCCGCCGCCCGTCCGTTGGTTTCCGTTAAATTATCCAATGTGGATCCTATTTTGAAGCTCCAAGACTATTAAAAGTGGGGGCAAGTGCGGACATGTCCGCGTTGGTTTTCATGTCTTTCAGCAGCTTGACGATACCTGAGTATTGGATCAATACACCCTGAACATAGTAATTGAAAAACTGGTCGTCAGTACCTTTCATATTTTTGCCCAATTTATCACTGCTAGCTTTGCCGTACGCGGCTGCTTTAGCAATTTGTGCCTTTGTGAAAATAGCACGCATGGCATCTGAGACTGCCTTAAGTCCCTTAGTGTCTTCGGCCGCACGGCGGTCGAAATAGTCTTCTTCAATCTTTTGAACGCGTGTGTCGAAATCCTTGGGAATAGTTCCGCCCGCCAAAACTTTTCGGCGAACCTCTTTTATCTCTTCTGCGAGCTTCTTTATAGGGGGAACGGTCGCATCAAAAAGGTGTTGATTGTAATTAATCTGCGCCTTCGTCATTGCATCGATCATCTTTTGCAATTGGTCGGAGTTCAGCTTGAGCGGGACGAGAGCCCGCAGCTTATCGATGTCCGAAATGTCATTAATCAGTGCTTGAACTTCAGCGGGAATAGTTGGGATTTCTGACTTTGTATCCTGTGCAAAGGCGTGTATGGTTCCAATAGACAAAAAGAGCGTTACGATGCATGTAAGTTTGCAGGTAGTCGAAAACTTCATATTGTGTCTCCAGACGGACATTTACTTTATAGAGCGACCACACAAGGGTGCTAAATTAAGACGCAAGCGCACATGAATAGGTTACCAGAAATTGATTGTGGGAGTATAGTTTAAGACTTTGATGTGTACAAACTGAACTTAAGCTGCGTCGAATCCGATGAGGTCTGAGCCAGTGCTGAAATTGCGGACTGGGTGATTTCGGGAATGGACCAAGCAGTAAAGCACATCTTCACCGCTGAGGGAACACAGAGTGTTGCCGCTCACGCCAAGCAGATAACGAGGACCCGCGAATTCCAAACGGGGATGAACCTTGAAAACAGTCACGCCATAATCTTTACGCAATGAATTTACGATGTTAGGAGTGATCTGATCCAACTGTTTAGTGACAACTGCAATGTAAGGTTTTTCCGCAAAGAGAAAACGGAGCTTGCCAATGAATAACGCGCCCTGCCATTCGAAAACGGCGACCGTAAGTCGAGGGTCCGTATCCATCTCAGCACCATGGACTCGCATTAATGATTCAGCTTCGTCCTTGGCCTGTCGAACTAACTCTTTACTCAAAAACTGCTCCATGGTCAATACGGCTACGATATACTGCCAACATTGTACAACACTGAAAGTTTGATGTCAAGAAAGTTGCTTTATCTGTGTAATAATTCACATCATTCATTGTATTTTGTGCCCAGTGTCGGTGCGTACTCACTGCGCATTGGACACATCTTTTCTGGTTTGGTTGGCCGCCCCAAACCCCTTCATTAACAGAAAATTCCAGCAACCATATTGATTGCTGGAGCTCCATAAGACTTGAGACTTATCCAATGTCACAACTTGCGCACTGATCCGGAACCCACAACAGACTGCATGATTTTCGGATCACCCTTATACTGAACGGAGCCCGACCCGGTAATATCGACCTTAAGTGTGCCCGATGCATCCACATTAACAGATCCACTGCCCGCAACATCAACGACGGCGTCTTTGGCTGCCACTTTTGTGGAATCGAAGCTTCCCGAACCTGAAACGTTGATGTTCAAACTATTGGCGGTACCGGCCAATTCAATGTTTCCTGAGCCAGAAATCTCAGTCTTAAGCGCGTCTAACTTCAGGTTCTTTGCCATGATCGAACCACTACCGTCCAGAGAGAGGGAACTGATAGTCTTGGCGGAAATTTTGTAGACAATGTCCTTGTTTGTAGAGATGCTTGTGTTGTCCTTGGTACCAAGAACTAGTATCCCTTTCTCTACGTTTGTGGTTAAAAGAGGCAGGATGTTGTCCTCCGCCGAAACGGTCACACCTTCTTTACCGTTGAAGTCAATCTCAACCTTGCCTGAGCCTGCTAAGGTAACTCCCGTAAAGCCGCTTACCTGCCGAACTTCCTCTTTGACAATGCCGGACCCTGAGACACTAGGGCCATCACCGTGTGAATTGACATGAACTGAACAGCCAGACGCATTAAAGCTTACCGCCAGAATTCCCAAAAAACCGAAGATTTTCAAAGCTGTCTCCATTCATTGCAATGTAATCGCATCATGTTGTATTTACTACGACGGAGTAAGTGGTACGTTTCAACGAAGTATTGCCGTCGGCAAATAATAGCACGACGTCAATATGGATTGTAAACAGCTGTTAAATGGGGATCAATTGGATTTCCATTTGGCGTGTCCATCTGCGTATACGATTGCCTTGCCTCCTGGACCATTGACGTAACCCAACTCGGTCTCGGCGGGGCTCGTTATAGCCGATATTGCTCCACCACCATAGGTGTAGGCGAAGCTGTTCAAGATATCCTGATTCTTGATGTACGGCATAATTTTGTTATTTATGTCGTCGCCCGTTGGGAAGACTTCGTCGTAATCTTGGGCATACATAATTAGTGCCAAACCGGCTTGCTTCGCATTACTCAATGCAACGGTCCGCTCTGCTGCGGACTTCATTTGCTTAAAATCTTCCAATGGTATTTCGGCGACGGGCATGTGCCAAAGCCCAGAGAGTGATTGAAAAACTATTCCACGGTTGGTTCCCATAAAAGCCGCGTTAGTTGAGTCAGACGAAACGAGAGCAACCGGCTTCTCAGTCGCCTCTTTCGCCATGAGCCATGTAACATCAATTGGAATCTGTTTTGCCTCGGGAGAATTTATTCGCTGGACACTGGATAAGAGACTGACGTTCCATTTGGCATTGTATACAGGGGTAACCGATTTGTATACGTACATGGTGGGAGTAGTCGTCATCTCTTTCACCGCGAGATTACCCGGGTTGAGAAGATAGTATTTTGCTTTGAACCCTTTGCCATTCGGTGAGGGAACCGACGAAATAAATATCGGATTGCCTACAGAGTCCCAGCCGAGGTAGGAATTATCTGGGACTCCTTCAATCTGGATCACCATGCCTGGTTTACCATCTTGGCGAATCACCTGATAAAATGGGATCCTCACGACACCGTCTTTAGTAGTGCCATCTTTCAACTTATACGACTGTTTTTCATAACGATCTACTGTCAAGAAGCCAAGCGGTTCAACCGGTGAGAAGTTGATATTCACGCTGATGGCATTGGAGCCTGTAGTTTCGAATACTTTGAGGGCGCGCTGTGAAATGGACGTAACACGATATACTTCATGTCGCGGCCCATTCAAAACGAGTGGATCAGGACCCGGAACGGCTGCGTTGTCTACGGTAACAAAAAGACCGGAGTCGCCATTCTTCATCCACTCCATCTGCTGGATGTAAACCGAAGGAGACTGACTTCGCCAAACAATCTTCGATTCTCGGGAAGTAGCGTTGTAAAGGACAATCTGTCGTTCCATTTTTTGGGGAGTTTTGGATTTCATGGCTGTCGCAAGAGTCAGCGGATTGATGTCCATAATTTGACGTTCTATCAGGACCCCTTCACCGTCGCTGGAGACTGCAAATCTAATGACGTTTGGTTGGCAGATGAGGAGGGGCTCCAACATAAGGAGTGCCTGTTTGGAGGTGACCACTACTCTGGAGGTGGCTTCTCGAGACTGTCCGCTGGCGCTAGTCAATGTCAATAATATCGGCAACAGCAAAGTTAAACGCGAAATATGTTTGTTCATAGCTTTCTCCGTTTCGAACAGCAGTGAAAACCTCAACTGGTGAAGAGCTGTTGAATCGAAGTTTACCAAAGTAAATGATAATGTGTCAACTACCATGGTAAACGATAGTGATTGATTTCACTTTATTGGTGGAGCAATTACGAAGCCAGGTACTGGTTTACCCACTGTTTTGGCGGCATTTTGTGTTTCATTTATGATGATGGCGTCCGCTATTTTAGATTGTTTCTTTTCTTCGGATGCTGTGTAACCCAGAATCACCGCTAGCGTTGACGTTAAAAGTAGCGCACTTATAATTCCTGTTGGTCTCATCCAGTTAGCCGTTTCCTTGCCGAAAGGTTTGCGTCTGGCCAAGGCGTAAATGGCTGATACGCAGAGAAGGAATAAGGGAGTACCAAAGAGAGCCACAGCAACCACAATTTGGAAAAACGACTCGGATACACCTCGCATTGGATTCCCTGACATCTGTGTGACCTCTGCGAGCGCGCGTGAAAGCACAGAAACATGCTGGGATCCAACAGTTAAGAGTACGATGGAAAACAGGACGAACGAGGAGGCTGTCACAAACTTGTCGTGACTCTTGAACCCATTCTTCTGGCGTTTTTTGAGGTGATTGAGATAGAGATGTGACACCAAAGCAAAGAACAGTGACCAAAAGACATAGGCGAGAAGAAACTTGATTGCTGCCAAAAGAATAACCAGTCTGTAGAAACTAGTGAAGCTGCCCGCAGGGGTATTACCATAAGCAGTGTAAATTGCCCGCAGGGAATTTCCGGCATTGAACTCGTTGTTTACCCATTCTGCTTCGTCGGCATGCCCATGTTCCTTCAAATATTTGACGTACTTTACGATGTGGTTGACCCGGTTTATCGCAACATTTTGGGTTTTTATGGGTGGTGGTGCTCCTCCGGGGCGCATAGAGGCAACTTGTAGGATCGCGAGACTTACCAAAGGTCCGATTATTGATCTTGAATTGACCCGCATATTGGCACTGATTCTCTGTATCCCTTGCCGTGCCTTCAAGCCACCTTCGAAATCGCCGGCACGTTCGCGTTGAATGGCAATGTTTGTAACGAGCCGCGACATGGACCTTATGTTGGCGTAGTGCGGCATAAGGACCGAGAACGCAGCATTTGTTTTGTCAATTGCACTTAAATCGCCTTCCAGTTGTCTCTGTACCTTTAACCTGCACTTGATCTCAACGTCGGTATATTCGTTCCACACCGTCATTCTAGCAGAGCGATCTAAGGCGTCCCAAGCCTCCTCATCGCGATGTGCCTCGAAAAGTCCGATTGCTCTCATAGTCGGGAAGAAGGCATTCTTAGGATCGAGCCGTTCGCCTCTGGCACACAAATTATCATAATCCGCAAGCATCATTGGATCAGATAATTTGGCAGGTAGTTTTGAATTTGATGTGGATGTGCCTACCGATTTTATAGTTTCGGCGATATCGTTGGCTTCGTCACGATTGATTTTTACCTCACCGGACGACCGTAATCGGACTAGCGTTGCCAAACCTGGCAAATAGTTTGGGTGTTGGTCGCAAAAATTGACTAGAGGCTTTCTACTGTCTTCCTTGGCTCCTGATGGGGAGCCTGCGACACACAGCATTTGATTTACTCCAAATGCAATTTCGATATCACTTCCCTGTTCTTTCAGAAGCTTTTGGAGAACATCCTTTGTGACGATGTATTCGAGGCTGTAGTCGGTCTGAGAGAATTCGCCCTTATTACCGCCATGTATCTTGAACAGTACTGCTCCGGACTTCCTTGTAATCCACCCAACACTTGGCGATATTGTTAGAATGAGGAGAATTATGATGGAGAACATGACTGAGTATCTTTGGAATTTTTCAAAGCGTGTCATAGATAGAATGTCCTCAATAGGTCCAGGCAATTTGCACTGCTTAATGGAACGATTTCTCTGTGTGTAACAAGAGTATGCACGAAACGTGCGGGTATTAGTTCCGCATCTTTGCCCGAATCAGCATGAAGTATAAAATGTGTTTACCAGGGTAAAGGTGACAGTATTTTCGGGTACGGAAGGAGCTCTCAAAGCTAGCAGTCATAATCTAGTTACGAACTAGAGGGGCGACTGCACTAGGGGGTGTTCGGTTATGCTGAAGCAATACAAGGCACCTATCATAGTTTTTTTGCATTCCTGAATTTCCTTCTGTCAATCCGGTGCGGACTTATCGGTGCGGGATTTGCTTTTCTCAACACGCTTCCGGTCTAGCTAGGCTCCGCCTTAGACCGACGAGATGTTTGCGTCCCAGAAACGTGACACATTGGTGACGTCTTTGCTGCACTAAGGAGTCTAGTAAGGGGATCGGCGATTCTTTCGTACACCCGCTAACAAGGCTGGGACCAATGATCCCAACCCGAATAGGTATCGGCCCGGAGATCAGACCATTCTGTCCTTGTAGTGCGCTTCGACATGGCTACCGTCGCAGAAGGGTTTATTCTTCGATTGGCCGCAGCGGCAGAGGGTCATGCGGTTACGTATCTCGTACGCCGTGCCGTCCTGCAACTCCACCGCGATCCCGCCGCGAATCCAGAGGGGACCACTACACTTCGCTGCAGGGTCCTGCACGATCCCGATGGAGGGTTCGAACTCAGGCTCCAAGATATCCCCGGAAGCGTTGTCGCGAATGACAAGACGTCCAGATGGGCAGCGACTGACCTGATGCACCAACAGCTCGCGCGCATTGAGATCGCTGGTATGCGCGACCAGATCCCAGGACGTTTGCACTGTGTCGCAGAATCGCGCTCCCGAGCAAAAGGGCCGCGCATCCTCCAGTGTCAGGCTCGGGCCGCTGAACGTCACTTTTTGGTCAGCGTACGGCAGGTGACTCGCCGTCTCAGTGCCGTCAAAGCCGGAGTTTGTATGCGATCCGTCACAATACGGAGCGTTTCCCGAACCACCACACCGACAGAGCGCACAGGTCTCCTGAGATTTCAGAGTGCGTCCTTCTTCCCACTCCCACGAACCGCCCTCGGCATTTGTCCCGATCACCTGCATGGACAGCGGGACGCTGCCGGAAACCATATAAGGACCATCCTTGGTCACCAAAATCTTGCCTGTCGGCTTGTCGCTCATTGCTATGCTCTCTTTTCCTTAATCCCATCCTGCATCCTAGTGGCTCATTGCGGTATCAAACGAAAACATGACGTCATTGGTGTCAAAAAGGTTCCAGCCTGATGCAAAGATATCCACGGACTCCGGCAACGTTTTGGATCTTCAACGCCGGACAATCGGAGTGCAGATCGAAATCAGGAACACGATTGGAGGATCGCAAGTGTTGCTTCTACCATCCCGCCGCTACTTCTGTTCTGACGGATCTGGCACGGGTATATCCGTCTGCTGCCTACCTGAAATTGCCTCAGATCTTAACGGCATTTTTCCTAACATCGGTGGATTTACAAGATTGAAGTCGGAATTCATCGGCAATACGATTTCGACCAACCATGCAATTTTCCCCAAATGTTCCTGACGCCACTCCTTGTTCATAATTCGCTGGCGAACGTCTTCGCTGGTTGCTGCCGCAGTTAGAGTAAGGGACGGAATAATCGTCAAGAGCAGGATAACACTTCTGGTAACCATTTTGCGAAATCGACTTCGCTCGGAGCGAACTCCCTCAATGCAGTCACTTGTCATGACGATGCCGTCCGGTCGCCGATAGATCCGTAAGCAGGGCCGATTGCCATTTTGCAGTAGCTCCTGCGTCTCTTGACGTGTGAAATTGACAATGTTGTACACCTTGCAATTGCAGCCAGAGCAGTTGCGAACTCGGTCATCTCCT
>CAISOI010000504.1 GCA_903886985.1 uncultured Chthonomonas sp. | reverse complement strand
TGCACTTTCTGGAATTTCCGTTGGTACGGCAGCCGGGAATGCAGTCGCCCAAACAGCTCAAACCACCAAGCCTGCTGTGCCGCCACTTGACGACGAACTTAAAGGTCGTATAGTGAATGTAGCAGTGATTGGTCTGGGAACTCGTGGAAAAGAGATTGTCTCTAACCTCTCACGTATGACTGCCAAGTATGTGAACATTGCTTATATCTGCGATAACTTTACGGCACCGGCATTTGTGCGGAGAGCGCAAGCTATTGCTCCCGCTGCAAAGTTCGAACCGGATTACAAAAAGGTTCTCGCAGATCCATCTGTGGAGGGAGTATTTATTGCTACTCCGTCCCATAAGCACAAAGAGATCGCAGTAGCCGCTTTGAAAGCTGGCAAACACGTGTATCTCGAAGCTCCTCTTTCTAACAGTATTTCAGAGCTTAACGAAATCTATGATGCTGCCTCCAGTGCAAAGGGAGTGTTCCAACCAGGTCTTCAAGTTCGATGCAACGGGCAGGCGATCCACGTGAAGGATTTCGTCGATTCCGGATCGCTGGGTAAGTTAGGTGGAGCACGTGCTCAACACCATGTCCGAAATTCATGGAAGTTGGGCTGGCCAACTCCCGAGCGCGAAAGCGATTTGAACTGGCGTTTGAATAAGGACACGTCCTTAGGTCTCGTTGGTGAGATCGGAATCCACCAGATGGATACCGCCAGTTGGTACTTCAAACAGCTTCCAATTGCAGTTCAAGGCTTTGGCAGGGTCGTCGAATATAAAGATGGGCGAACTGTTCCTGACACTGTGCAGTTGGTACTTGAATATCCAAATGGCGTAAAGTTCTTCTATGACAGCACGTTGGTAAACTCATTTGAAGGTGACTACGAACTGTTTTACGGTTCGGTGAGCGCTATTATGCTCCGAGATCAACGAGCATGGATGTTTAAAGAAGGTGATGCTGAACTCGTAGGTTGGGAAGTTTTTGCACGCAAGGATGGATATAAGATCGGAATTCCTGAAAACAACTCCGGTCTGCAGGTTGGCTCCGGCATTGCGCTGGTAGCGAATGCAACTAAGCAGTTAGCTACTGGAAAAACAGACCTAGTTAATGATCCAAATTCCACATCGCTTTATCAAGCTAACAGAGTATTTTGCAATTCTATTCGGCTCGGCAAACCAGCAACCGCAAAAGAGCCAACGGTAAACCACCCTAATCCAAAGATCGCCCCGGGCATTAAAGAAGGCTACAACGCAACAGTTGTCGCCATCAAAGCGGCAGAAGCAGCGGCGACGAACACTCGAATCGAATTCGATAAGAGTTGGTTCAAGGTCTGAATTTTGTCAAGGAAATTTTTCAACTGTGCGGGTGCTCACAAAGAGCCTCGACTTTCGTAAAGGAGCATCTGACTTATGAGTAATACGCCCGAAAAAATCGGTTCTTCGCGACGCGAGTTTCTTCGCAATGCGGCAGCAACCGCGGCAGTAACAACTGCTGTGTCCTCGGTCGCAAAGAGTTCAGTCTATTCGCTTTCACCTGCGCGTGTTCTTGGAGCCGCGGATCGTATCAACGTTGCACATGTTGGTCTTGGAACACAAGGCTACGGAGCACACTGTCGATTGATTAAGCAGGCAGAGGCGCAGAATAATACCAAACAGATCGCACTCTGTGACCTATATGGTCGAAGATTGCGCAGCACGGGAACAGAACTTGCCATTCCCGAAGCACAATGGTATCTGAATCACAAGAAAATGCTGGAAAATAAGGACATTGATGCAGTTGTTATTGCCACATCTGACAACTGGCATACCGACATTGTTTTAGATTCCTTGAATGCCGGCAAGCACGTATATTGCGAAAAGCCAATGTGTAAGACCATTGACGAAACCTTCAAAATTTATGATACGGTTAAGAAGACCGGTCGCAAATTGCAGGTGGGATCACAAGGTTGTTCCGACTTGAAATGGCATCGTGCAGCCCAACTTGTTAAAGAAGGCAAAATTGGTCACGTCGTAGTTGGTCAAGGCTCCTATATGCGAAATGGTCGCGTAGGAGAATGGAACAATTACGGAGACAGCCCATACAAAGCTCCTCACAGTGGTGCTGGCCCAACCAAGACTGGTGATGACTTCATTGACTGGGAAACGTTCCGAAAAGGTCGTCTAACAACAGCTTTTGATCCAGATGTCTTCTTCCGATGGAGAAAGTACTGGGCAATTGGCTCTGGACTTGTCGGCGATCTATTCCCACACCGACTCCACCCACTGTTCATTGCAATGGCTCTTCCTACCGACAATCCGCTCAAAGGCTGGCCAATTCGGGTGAGCTCTGGTGGTGGTCTGTATGTTCAAAAAGTTAACCCGGACAGTGGAAAGCCAGACCGAGACGTTCCAGACTTCATCAACTTGAGCGTTGATTTCGAAGATTGCAGCCTTCAAGCTATGTCTTCTACCATCAACGAGCAAGGATGGCAGGACTGCGTTCGCGGCAACAAGGCAACGATCTACTTTGGTGGAAACACAGTTGAAACCAAGGCGGAGCGAGTCTGGGCAGACGAAGTTGATTCTGTTCCTGCGGAGCAAGCCGGTGACGGTGAAAAGATCGAAGTTCACGAAAAGAACTGGTTTGATTGTATCCGCAATGGCAAAGAGCCAAATTGTAACATCGAAATTGCAGCTCGCGTTTCGGTTATGATCTGTCTTGGAGAACTTGCAGAACGATATAGTCAGACATTTACCTTCGATCCTAAAACTCGAAAAGCAACCCCGGAAGCCAGCAAGTATATTG
>CAISOI010000503.1 GCA_903886985.1 uncultured Chthonomonas sp. | reverse complement strand
GATGGACATTGGCAATGTGTCTAAATTAGGTATATCGCCGGGAATTTGTGGAGAAGTAAAGGTATCGACTGGCTTTATGAGACCAGTTGATGGTCGAAGGAGATAGTTACCTGACTTCGAGGTCATTCCAATGCGTGTGCCCGTACGGAAAATCCTTGTATCTTTGGCAAGGTTCAGGCCGGAAAGATCAAATGGCTGGAGAGTGTTTTCGGAAACATCATATTGGTACACGAAATAACCCGATGGAGACGCTGCCAGCCACCAGACTTGCTGGTCCTCCGAAATGATTTGCGAAACACTCTGCCCATCAAAAGTTGGGGAAACGTTTAGTACCAAATTGCCGCCTGTATCGAAAACATCGACATGACCATCTGCATATCCAACGATGATTTGCCTTTGATTGACATTAAGTGCTGTCGCTTGTTCTGAGGTGGACTGTATTTTGGAGACGGGCGAATGGACTATTTGTGCTGAGACGGAATCGTTGCGTACCATTGCAATTGCTACTGTCAAAATTAGCCAGTTTGAGCGTCGGTACATACTAAAGCCCTCAACAGAAGATCAAATCAGCCCTATTCCGGAATTCCTTCCCGCTTAACCCACGTTCTAATATCTGCCAAATTGTTGATCGCCTGTATTTTGCCAGATTTTTCGATTCCAAAGAAAGAGGGTGTTTGACCCAGTTTTAACTGCTGGATTGCAAGCACGTTGTCCGCCAGAAACGGATCGTCAATGTTTTTGGACTTTAGGGTTGCTTGAAATTTCAATAGATCGAGCTTAATATCCTTTGCAAGCTGAGAAATCAGAATGTCGACTTTGTCATCCGGCTCCTCTTTAACAAGGTCCTGAATCTTGAAAAGCTCATCGTGCATTTCCCAAAATTTGCCCTGAACTGCCGCAGCTTCCGATGCGCGCGAGAGTTGTTGGCTGTGAATGTGATCAGGTCTGGGCTTGAAATGGTGATATGCCATGTTCAGTTGGCCCTTACTGTTCTCAACGATCTTGTTCAGTTGTGGCGAGACATCCTTACACATCGGGCACTGAAAGTCGCTGAAGACAACGAGTGTAAACGGAGCGTCTTTGTTGCCTTTGATATGAGTATCTGCTTGAATTAGGTCAGATTTTTTGAGTGGGGTGTCCTCAATGTGCTTGATGGGAGTAGGATTGTTCGACCGAAGCGTTGGTAAAACAGTGAAAGCCACCAGCGCAACTGCCACCACTAAGATTACTGCAAATATTTTGATCTCTGAAGTCAACTTCACGAAATTTCTCCCTCAACAATCGAAGCGCTAATATTTGATTTACGAGCCATCGAACGGTCGATGGACGCAAATATAAAATGAATAAGGATTATGATAGCGGACACGACACAATACCGACACCAGGCGTGAATTACATATGCTTCCAAGTAAGTCAAATATCCGGAAGCTAGAACCGAAACAAGGCTGATTGCCCATTGGAATTTCGAGACGCGATCATGGATCACTTCATTATCTGTGGCTGCTCTTAGAAATGCACCTGCCGCCAAAGCCAGATACATCAATATACCGAAAGCTGCCGTTGGTATGTTACTTAAAAAGGGAATTCCCATACCCATAGCCGCCGCACTATGTGCCACTTCTTCACATCCGTGAGAAGGCCCACACTTTAGCTCAACCAGCTGCGCATGGGCCATCGTCAAATAGAGCGAGTCGCAGAATCCTGCTAAGGACAAAATGAACATTATTCGGTTTGCTAGCGCACGCGTCATACCGTGAATATAATACCTTTCGAGCTAATTGGTGCCTGTGTTTGGCTTGCCGCCCGCTGCCTTCGTTGGCGGAATAATTGGCTTTCCGGCAGGTACTGCAGGGATGGTGGGACTTTTTGTATCCGATTTCGTCGGCTTCTTAGGATCCGCGGGCTCATCATCATCATCTATGAGAAATTCACCCATACCCTTTTTCATGTTGAGTTTCTCTTCACCCTCTTTGGTAAAGACATCCATCTCATATTCAGAGTCGGCTTTCATGCCTTTGGAGTCCTCGACATGAACTGGTGGAAATAGTCTCACTCGTTCTTCAAGGCCAAACCACTCCGCATGTTCCGCGGTCAATGTGCGGGTCTTATCTTTCAAAGTCTGAACTGCCTTAAAATGACCAGTCAGAACCGCATGTTTAACGGTTTTGGCATACTCGTACTCAACCTTATCGCAGGTTATTTTTGAGGGGAATTTCTTTGCGCTGCCAGGTCCGTCATCCGAATTGGTGTCTGCGGTGCTGGCTGGTTTTTGCCCGTTGTTAACAGCAGTACTCTTAGCGGGGTTTCCCTCAGTCGTTTTGTTTTGGGGTGTCGCTGAGGATTGTGCCTTGGACGGGTCTTTATCCTTCTTAGGTTTCACGTCGATAACGACATTATCTGTCACTACTACGATCCGTTTTGACTTCGCAAAATAAATTACTGCCTTATCGCCGACGATATGTGCCTGTTTGTCGTCCACGTTGAGATTGCCCGTTGCGGTTGCAGTTTGGCTGTCAGGACCAGCAGTCTTTCCTGCCCCCGGTTTATCCACTACATGGAGCACGTCGGATTTGAATACAGTTCCTTCGTCTACATCTGTGATTGTAGCTTTTTTGAAATCGCGATAACTGTTGCTTTCGTCCGCAATTAATTCATCATAATCTATGTGCAACTTTCGCTGCTTGGAATCTTTATTCTCTTGAGCATTGGCAGCTTTTCCGACAGGCTGAGCAGGTTTGCCCCCGTCTTGCGCACTCTTTTGCTGTGAGTATGCACAAATGGTCAAGGTTAACCCGATTGCCGAAGCGAATGCGGATTTTCTTGTGGTAGGTTTCATTGCATCACTCCGTTTGTATCTCCATCTGGATCGATTCGCATTTCGATAGAGCCTCTAGATAATCGTAGGGTCTCAACGGCAGAAGCAGGATCCCCGGGTCTCCGTTTGTCCACGTTGGTTTTGAGCTTTATCTCACCGTCATGTGCCTCAAACGTCATATTTGGTCTCTCACCAACAATGGTGCCCGGACACTTGATTAAACCGGTTGGAACATCCCACTGGAGCAAGATTGCTCGTAATGGGTATCCTCCGATTGTTGCGACCGCACCTTGGGGGCAGCTAACAAACCGCTTCTTCGGATTAAAGAGCACATAGGGAGACGTGATTTTATGGCCATCGATAGTGCCGCTCATTCCACTTTCTAACCGGATAACGTCCTCGTGTTCCGACCAATAACATGCAGGGGCAGTCAATTTATCTCCGTCTTTCGTTTTCAAAGTGAGTTCACCAGATATCTGGAAATTGCCTATCTGCGGGTCATAGCGTGCTTCTCTTGCAGAAAAGTCAGCCTCTTTCTTGCCATCACGATATAACTTGCCGTTCCTGATACCTTTGAAGTCAGCAGAACTGTAAGAATCGAGACCGCCAAACATACCTTTTTTAAGCTCAATTCTGTCTGCGATTATGTCCCAGTCTTTGATACCTGACTTTGTCGAAACAATATGACTGTTTTGGAGCAGAATGCTAACGTCACCGAGATTGTCCTGATTTTGAACAATGGACGGGTCGTACTTTTGCACGGTCCTGAACAACTTAATAAGTCCAAAAAGGACCGAAACAGCAATTATGTACGGAATTAGTTTGCGCATTAGCTATCTTACGGTAAAAAGTTGTCGATTATTACACGTTTGGAACAGAATCACGCCCTCCGCTAAGCAGAGAGCGTGATTTCATCAATTGCAACTATTAACTCGGTAGAACGAGTATCAACAAGACTTATCTTGGGCAGGTGAATACCGGAGATGGAGGGGGACCACTGTCCGGGAATACAACGACCGTACCAATCATGTTGTCTTGGCCCACTTTGGGAAGAACTAAAGCAGGAATACATGGCCCGCCTGCACTTGCCGTTCGACCAACATCGTACGATTGACCTCTAAATGACAGGTAAGAATTCAAATAACCCGATACACCGGCAAAGCTTACGTTGAAGGTCGCGGCGCCAACTGGAACATTGATTTTGAAAAATCCCGCTCGCCCAGTCACTGGATCATTCACCGTGATACCAGAAATGAGTGTAGCACCCACCGCGCTCTTAAGGTTGACGGTAAGTCCATTGACTCCAGATGTCGATCCTTGAGGCACCACGAAACCGCACGCAACAAGAACACCGGAACTAGAAACGCTTCCGCAATCCCCTGGTCCCGTTCCGCCGCCCGTAGAACCACCACCACCGCCACCGCCACAACCGATAAGCGCAACGGCTGCGCTCATGGAGAGCGCAACTAAAATATTTTGTTTAAGTGCAACTGGGCCCGAACTTGCCCTATGAATCATTAAATTCCTCCTGGATTGGCGCAACAACCAGTGCTGACGCGCTCGTTTCACCGGGTAACCAAAAAACATTATACAATAGCGTTGACAATGAACGCAAGCATTACATAGTAAAGAGAACCATTAACTGGTCCATTCGGTTACTACGAACGACAAATCCACCTATGCTCACCGCAGTGGTTTTGGTACATAGGGAGAAGAGTTAACCGAACTGCCAATAACAACATTCTCCTTTCCTACTTTGCTTGATAGATTGCTTTGGTACTGATTTGCATGCACACTTGTGACGACGACCCCTTTGCTGGGCTCCACTCCGACGTCGACTCTGCTCACACACTGCACAAATTTGTAGCGGTGGATTGTACATATTCTTTTTTTCTTTGCGTTCCATTGAGTCGCAAGCTTATTTTTTTCTTACTCTCTGTCTTTAGTTGGCCAATGAATTCTTTCTTTTCTTTCCCCCGTTTTTCCCCGTCGGGGTCACATTGTTTTTCATCACGTCTCTATCGGTTGGAACGAAAACACCAAGAGGCCATGTAAACCACCACAGCAGTAATGAATGTCGAGTGGTCGTGGGAGAGGAGGCAGGGTCCTGAATGGGTGTGCAATCCCTGGAGTGATCCGTCAAGCAGATCGTCGATGTGACCGTGGTTTCCGGTGCCGCATCGTCATCTCACTGCATATTCTGATGTATGCCATTGCACGCGACGCACATCACGCGCTCGAATCACAAAACCGATATTCGTAGCAGAAAAGTACTAGTGGAAGTACATGAGGTGGCTTTGTCATGTCATCAGTGAGCATTTCCGCCGTGTCCGCTCAGCCGAACACGGACTCTGGACATCTTGCGTAAACGAGAAATGATCAAGAATGCAAGCACAGTATAAGGTTGGATGCCGACACCCTACACCTTCGCCCCAGCTACTTGAGTTCAAATGACGAGGTCATTTCGTCTGCACACACAAATTTAGTTTGTAAAGTACCCTAATATATATTCGTTATCGTAGAACATGTATGCGCTCGCTTCCATGTTACCTTTCGCGCCATTGCAATCACAATAGTAAACATGTCCGAGGACGTTGCGTTCCAGGACGAAGGTTCGGCCGAGGGCAGGGCCCTAGCCCTTCAGTGTCAGGTAAAGCTTGCATTTACCGCATGAACAGCCGATATTTCGTTCGATTGAGCAAATGAGGCAGTGAGATTGGAAAAGATTATGCGCAGGACGCCTAGGCTTATTGCACCCTCCCATACGAAGCGCTCACTCAACTCGCTTATTGACAGGTCGATGGCTGCAAGAACCCTCTCAAAGATACGGTGTATCACAAAGTAAGCTGCTTGAACTAGGATTCTTTGCGATTACATGGTCCTTTTCACACCCTTTTCCTCCCTCTTCCAGCGCTACCGCATCTGCATATATCACGCCAACCTACCGGAGATGCAGCTTGAAGGCAAGACAGTGAGATTTTGCCAGCAGGTCAGTAATTTGTCGCTGTGTTTGTGTTGGGTGGGCGCTC
>CAISOI010000502.1 GCA_903886985.1 uncultured Chthonomonas sp. | reverse complement strand
GATGTTAGTGAACGATCCATCCCCGCAAGCGCGATCCATTGTGTTGTCTCATGGATCTCACCCGCTAATATTCCCTGACAGACAGCAAGTCGCAAGAGTGATAAATAGGACATCAAATTAGATTGGCTCAAATCCATGGTGAATATTTTGGAAAGCGCATTTTGTGTGTCATACTCTAGCTTCTTTGCGCCATCCACTGAACCATAATATTTTTGGCGCGCCTCGCGCTCCAAGTCGATAAGTATGCTCACTGCGGATCTTACCTTGGCTGTATTGCGTGAACCAGCGGGTCCAAAACAGTGTCTGTTTGACATCTGATAAAATGCCCCTGTGCCTTCGGAGCCTTCTCCATATAGTCCGCGAATAGTGCAGCCAACGTCTTGCGAAGCTCCAAAGAGAGTAGGCAAGTCTCCAAACTGGGTGAGAGCGGGCAGGTGCAGTAAACAGCCTATTCTCATGGCGGACCCAACATTAGCCAGTGACGCTGTTAGATACCCAAATTCCGAACTGAAAGCGAACCGTAGAGAATCTTCCATGGCCATTGCCATTTCTGCAGAACTATTTTCCGTTCGATCCAGATCAAATCCAGGTTCGATTGTCTGAATACGTAAATGATCCTCTTCGTTGATAAGAATGCTCAAATTGCGATTTATAGAGGGCCAAAACCATTGATGATTCTTTCCGGAGAGACATTCACGCGTGATACTTCGGTATTCCATGAGTTCGTATTTCTGTTCATGTGAAAGGCTATCGCAACGAATAGCTGTACTTCGATCGTCAAGTCTTCCTGTGCGATCAGCACAGTTTAAGAGCGCCTCCGCAATATCCTTTCTCAGACCATCCGAACATCTCCATGGAAAAGGGTAGTTTGGCAGGTTTCTCGCGATTCTACATCGCGTCGAGATCACGACATCTTGAGCGGGACCGCTCCCTAAAGACCATTGTGGGGTACGAATTCTTAATGCAGAAGTTTTTTTAGAGTGATTCAACGTTGGTGGTCACCTGGGGGTCGTTGAGAACGCTCAAAGCGGACTGGATTGCGCCAAAAAATGCCAAATAGCAATGGGCGCAACCTGTAACGCCAATCTGCTTAAATTCTTCAAAAGTCAAACTGCATGCGGGGCATGAATCTTTGACAGGATAGAGCGACTGATTTAGGAGATCAAGGTATCGGTTAGCATCATCTTGAATGGTGTCGGAACTAAAGTTGAACAATATTTATTTTCGATCCTTTAGCTCCGACAACAGCCAGATTTAGTAGTGCACGCCGTCTGTCACCGTGAGAGCCCGGAAATCTGCAATCAGACTATTCGTAATTGGTCCTGGCTTACCGCTTCCTATAGCACGTCCATCCAGATCCACCATTGGAATTACTTCTGCTGCAGTGCCAGTCAAAAACGCTTCGTCGCAGTTGTAGCAGTCATAAAGGGTTATAGTTGCCTCTCGTACTGGAATTGACGCCTTATGAGCGCACTCTATAACAGTTGCTCGCGTAATCCCCGGCAAAGCACCTTCGCTTGTCGGAGGAGTTAATAACTCCCCACGAATAACAAGGAAGATATTGTCACCACTCGCTTCCGCAACTCTACCTTCCATGTTCAGCATCAAAGCTTCACCTGCACCGACCCTGTTAGCTTCCATCTTCGCCGTAATATTGTTCACATACCTACCAAGAGATTTGATCTGTGGATCAATACACACTGATGGCGGAACACGAGTGCTTGCGGTTATCACGATAAGACCGTTTTTATACATTTCGTCTGGATACAATCGCAACTGTTCTGTTGAAATAGTAATTGTTGCTTGTGATTTGAGGTGAGCAGGATCAAGCCCCAAGCCAACTCCGCGAGAAATCGAAACCCGAATGTATCCTGAATCCAAATCGTTGGCTTTTGCTGTTTCTACAACTGCATTGATAAATGCAGTCTGATCTATCGGTAATGTTATATCCAACGATTTCGCAGACCTATAAAGGCGTTCGATGTGTTCTTTAAGTTTGAAGATACATCGGCTATAGGAACGAATACCTTCAAATGCCCCGTCCCCATAAAGAAAACCGTGGTCATAAATGCTAAGTGTTGCCTCGGAAGATGGTACGAGCTGTGTGTTCAAATATGTGTATGTTCCCAATTTGTAAACCTTATGAAGACGTTAGATAATTTGAGTTTACCATAGCCCGAAAGCCGCCGCAAGCATTACGAATTGACGTCTCGTAGACCAAATATGGCAGTACCAACCCTAACAAGGTTCGAACCTTCCTCAATCGCAATTTCAAAATCATTAGACATACCCATGGAAAGCACTCTCTGATTGTTGGCAGGCAAGGACTCAAATGCCTGCTTCATCAACTTAAAATACGATCGAGAAGCTTCAGGTTCTGGGTTAAACGGGGGCAACCCCATTAATCCGTTTAGCCGTACATTACTCATTTCATTTGCCTTTTCAACAAGTTGTGGCATGTCGGCGAATTCTACTCCATGTTTGGTGGGGGATGGGTCCAGTTTGATTTCAATCAGAATGTTTTGCACAACACCAATCGCGGCGGATCGTTTGTCGATTTCGGTTAACAAATTCAGAGAATCGACACAATGGATCAATTCAAACTTACCTGCGATCAACTTCGCTTTGTTGCTTTGGAGGTGTCCAATGAAGTGCCACGATATGTCAGATGGAAGTTGGGCTATTTTCGGTAATGCTTCTTGAACATAACTCTCCCCAAAAATCCTACATCCTTGATCGTAGACAACTTTAATTGCCTCCACGCTTTTGATTTTGGAAACAGCACACAACTGCACATCATTTGGGTTTAAAGACATGGCACCACAGGGTTCATGGATGCGTCTAACTATCATGTTGTACGCGGACTGGTTTGGCTGATTCATGGCAATTTCGACTTTCGTAGCTTGAAGCTTCTTGATGTTTGAATTTTCTTCGTCCAAGCTTGCCGTGCTATAATGTATCATTCGGAGGAACACTTATTGTTTACGTTACCGCTATTGGTATTGTCCCATCTTGCTTTTAGAAACCCACTTCCAGTAGGTCCTTTATCTGTTGATTCTGGCAAGTTATTGGCTTACAAACTTCAGCCCGGTGAAACTCTCAAATATCGCCTCCAAGCTGAAATAGTCGCGTCAATGCCGTTATTAGACAGCAAGGAGCCAGTTGACTTAACGGCGACAGTGAAAATGGTCTATCTCGCTACCACCAAAACTCGACTTAAAGATGGATCCTCAGACATCGATTTCACAATAGAACCCGGATCTGCGGAAATTGAAGTAGCCAAGATTCCTTTCCCAGTGACGGACGAACAGGCGAAAGACATCCTGAACCAGTCTATTACAATGTCCAGGTTTGGCGAAGTAAAAGGAAATACAACGCTGAAACCATTACCATTTGTAGACAGCATCCCCGGAGTGGATCCACGGAGGTTGTTTGCACTCATGTTTCCGGTGGTCTTTCCTGGTAAGCAAGTAACTTCGGGAACCAGCTGGACATTTAAAAGTGAATTGCTTGGTAGTGCCGTCGCGGTTCCAAAGTTTACAGCAACGTTTATGCCAACTGTATCCGAAATGGTCAAAAAGCCTAACAAACATAATATCCCTTCCGCGTCCTCTACCGCTCCAGTTTCCAACAATTTAGCAACTACGTTTGAAATGGCAATCAACCAAAAGCTTAATAGCGACAAGAAGACCGCCGCTAATGACAGCGAAGTCTACAAGAACCGAACGGGAAGTATCAAGGGGGCAGGCGAGTTCAACATGGATATATCTGCCGGTCACATCGTTTCCGGCAAAGTAAAGATCTCTGCATTGCTGAAAGATACTCTCGTAGCGAAACCACTGACGGATGATGAACCTAAAGAGTTGGTTAGCAAAGTAGAAGCAAATATTAAGATCACGCTTGAACCCTATAAGAAGCCAGTTAAGAGTACCGCAACTCCATAAAATAGTCCGGAGGCACATGTTTTGAATATCTACTCTAAAATCATTGTTTGGTCGACAGTTGCTGGGGAGCTGGCTCTAATAGCTGGTGCCCCTTGTCTTGCCGACAGCGTCATGCGCGACGATAGTTTCGTTTTGAAGCGATTATACAAAGCTGGCGAGTCGGATCAGTACAAGTCTACGTTCACGATTGATGGTGGTCTCAATATTGAGATTATCCTCATCAAT
>CAISOI010000501.1 GCA_903886985.1 uncultured Chthonomonas sp. | reverse complement strand
TTGATATCGAAGCAGAAGAGGAGGGCGAGCTACATCCACACTTGCGCTTGCTAGAGCACATACTCCCTGATGTTTCGTGGCGAATCAGCCTTAGCGCAATGTTAGCTGACGCTCGGCTTTACCCTGCTTTCAGTTTGGCGCACTGCTATTCCAAGAATGAGGCGAGCATTATTGGTTCAGAGGCAACGGCGGGTAGGGCGGCGGC
Organism: uncultured Chthonomonas sp.; assembly: GCA_903886985.1. Taxonomy (GTDB): domain Bacteria; phylum Armatimonadota; class Chthonomonadetes; order Chthonomonadales; family CAJBBX01; genus CAISOI01. The sequence goes on along the minus strand of CAISOI010000501.1, from coordinate 7,996 downwards.
ACGAGCTGAATACCGTGAACTGGGCGATATTGAAGGAGTTCAGCTTCTAATAGAAAAAGTGAAGTCTACGGAAACAAATCAAGAGCTACAAAAGGTAATTACTACTGAAGAGGAAAAGCGATCACGTTGGGATGAGTTATTCCCACTCTGAACTTAATTCAGAATTCGAATGTAGCAGTTTCCTGGCAACCGTCTGATTAATCCGGACAATTCCATCAAAGTCATCTGGACCGAGACATCTGTTGACGACATATGTAGGTCGGCGGCGAGCGCATCTATGTGTCGAGGTGTTAGAGAGAGCTTTTCCAGAATCTTGCGTTGACTCTCTGGTAAATGTGTAGTATTTGGAACGGGAATAATTGGTGCTGCGGTCGGCGATTTCATTACCAGAACACCCAAGGTTCGCAAGACATCTGCAGGATCATCCACAAGGATGGCTCCATCTTTAATCAGGCCGTTTGTTCCTCGAGATGCGTCGCGATCAATGTTGCCCGGAATTGCCATTACGTCTCGACCTTGTTCTGCAGCACAAGATGCCGTACTCAGTGCGCCACTTGGAATTCCCGCTTCAATTACAACGATCCCCATACTCAATCCACTGATGATTCTATTTCTCAAAGGAAACCGCCAAGCTTCCGGCTGGGTGCCTGGGGGGAACTCCGTGATTATAGCTCCAAGGTCGCGTTCAACAATCTGGTCAAAAAGCTTTTGATTATCGCGTGGATAGGGGATATCTAATCCACAACCTAGCACGACGATGGTGCGCCCGCCAGCATCCATGGCTCCGTGGTGTACGGATGTGTCTATACCCATCGCACCGCCACTAACAATGGTCAGGCCGGCGTTACAAAGCTCTCGTGCGAACTTTCCGGCCACGCTCTTTCCATAAGGAGTTGCTGATCGGCTTCCAACAAGCCCAACTGCGAACCGATCTCGTTCATCGAACCTTCCGCGCACAAACAGCAAGGGTGGTGCCTGATCGATCTCCTTGAGGCTAATTGGATAGTCGGCAGAGTTTCTAGGCAGGATTGAAATTTCATTCTTAGAATGGAAATCAATTTGGCTCTGAGAGGGAATGCAGGATGCATTCTGTAATTTGTGAAAGTAGGAGTCGGAGTAGCCGGTAAGGTCCGCCACGTCATGCGCACTGGCATCAAAAATATCTTCTGGATTTCCAAATCTATCTATAAGAGCACTGCCAAAGTTAGCAGAAATTTGCGCATTAGAGAGACGCAGCCAAAGTTCAGTGGACATATTTGTTCCGTACAACGAGGGTTTTAGAATTAGAAATAAGAGTTATCATCTTGAGGCAAGTGAATGCCGGCAGCTCAATTACGCTGCCGGCATTTTGAAACCGAGGAGAGGACTTAGTTTCCGCCCTTACCACTACCACCTAGGCCTCCACCAGAAGCAGGACCGGACATTCCGCCCTTGCCGCCACCACCCTGCTTGTTTGCAGAGTTCTTGTCGCGTTTTCGGACCTGACGTTTTGTTATTGAATTGTCAATTGTAAACGTCCAGCTCTTTTCTGTAGTGTTGCCACGCCAATCAGAGGCAACAATTGATACAGTGTGTTCACCATCGGTAAGCGGTCGCACAGTTGCCGCACTCGTGGGAGGAAGAATATCATATTGAATGACCGAGTAACGTAGATCGTACCATGAACCAGGCTTGTCATCATTGTCGGGACCCTCGGGTCTCCGGGGAGCCAATTTACCGTCAATTTTAACTCTTACCGAGTCGGGATTCAGACCTGAGCCTTCATCCACAACCTTAGCTTCGAAGTGGAACGGGGGTGTGCCGTTGATGACTAAACCTGCATCAGGTTCTGTTTCTGAAATGACTGGGCCAGATGTGTCGATGGCATCGGATCTAAATGCTGACAGTGTTCCGTCGTCAGACAAAACATACATTGTGCCATCGGCGATTACAGGTGAGCTTGCGACATTCGTTGAGGAGGGAATGGAGTCCAGACTATTCGTGGAAGGCATGATTTTGTAAGACCACTTAATTGCAGCTGCCTTTTCCATATCGAGCGCGTATATCCCACCAGAAGTCGCTGTAACAAACATTGTATTACCTTCGACGACGGGTTTGGACAACACGTCATTGTCGAGTTTCGCAGGCTTGGTCGTCTTTGGTCGACCAGTGCGAAGGTCATAGCTGTAAAGGCTGCGGTTCTGACCAAACACATATACGTTGTCACCAGCAGTAATTGGGGCGGCGGATGCGTCTGTAGGCATGAATTGCGTCCACTTCACACTGCCATTTTGGGTAACAACACATGTTAAATTGGATCCGTTGGCAACATACAGGAATTCACCCACATGTAGAGGGGTCTGCCGCAAAACAGTTCCTTGAAGGTGAACGTACCATCTCTCTTTTCCTGCTGCTTGGCTAACTCCGTGTAAAACTTGATCCAACGTCAAAGCAAAGACCATACCTTTGCTGACGATCATTGGACCAGTCACTTCGTCTGAAAGTTGAATACCGTTTTTCCATTGTCCAACGGTGTCGTGAGTTTGGGTGTCAATCGCCCAGATTTTGCCGTTGCCGGTACCGAAATAGACAACTCCATTATCTAAGACAAGTGAGTTGCCAGATGAACTGCGAGTGTCAAATTGCCAATCAATTGTCCCAGTATTTGCTTTCAGGGCAAACAACTTACCGTCACCAGAAGTGAAATAGACCTCTCCGCCATTAACTATAGGTGAAGAAGAAATCGCCGCAGGCAATGCTTCATCCAGTGGGAATCGCCAAAGTTGTGAACCAGTTTCTGCGTTTACCGCATAAATGCGTCCACCTGACGCAAAGTAAACTCGGTTATTCACTACCGTTGGGGTCGTTCGATTGAATGAAGTCGGATTTCCAGTGAACTTCCAGCTTAATGCCAGAGGTGTAGCTACGACTGTAGAATGGCGACCCTCGTTATCATTAGCAGATGCGGAAACGGACAAAGTACTCGTAGCGGTTCCGATACCTAAAACTGAAAACAAGTACGCATTCGCACGCCAAAGGCGCTGCGTATAGTTCATTGCTTATAACCCTCCCTGTAGAGGAAATGCGTTTGGTGACGCAAAAATTTCAAATAGCACCGACAGTATAACCGATACGATAATACCGGTCAACTCAGAATCAACAAATCACTCCACGACTAATATGCCTCAGACTACTGGTAAGACGAGATATCTATCTAACTGGTTACTGGTGTCCCCCTATACAGGAGTAAACACACAAATCCTATCAGTTAAACAATGATACAGAAACGTCGTAGGACTAAGTGCTAATTCAACATTCATCTCTAAACCTCCTGTACGCAGTACTTCAAATTTTAGTATCGGAATGTTCGGATTCTCTTAATGGACAGCTAATGACCGCATCGTAGACTCCAGAGTATGAGAACTAGTAACTGTATCAACTTAATCCTCAATCATCTACCGTTCAATTGCCTCGTAACAGGAGTGTTATGAAGAGTAATGGACAGTTAATGGTGATCGTAGATAATACAGGAGTACAACTCAAATTTGGTCTGGCGGTGCAGTTCATATTTTAGGAATTGCTACGGTTCGCCACAGCTCTTATAAGGAGTCCTAAAGTCACAATTCGGTAATTTAATTTCTTTACAACTGCATCAAGGGGGGACAATGGCAAGAAAAGTGTTTCTTAACGCCTTCTGCCGGAGATTCGCTATTACGGCTACTGTTGCTTGCTTGCTGCAGATGGCTGGGGATAGGCACGTTTCCGCTCAGACATGGCATCTAGGAGATTCACGTCTGTCGAGCCAGATGAGTACATCGTTACAATCTGATTCTGACATGATGGTCTCTTTACCAAATCGTTTTGCGTCCGATACACAGATTGAGTTCTCTGCCGATGGGCAGTCTCAAGATCCGTTTGCAATGGCATGGTTCTTGAGCGTGCTTTCAACAGGTTTGATATCTTTCTACCGTCGTACTAAGTCGTCAAGTGAAGTACTCACTTCACGTGGGTTCAGTGCTGCTGAAGCCGCGTAGAGTAGCAACTTGTTGTGACTTAACAATTGAATAAATGTATATGGTGTTGCCAACGTCAATCCAGATAAGGAGACAAGGCATTGCGGCATCTGATTTCAACGAGTTTACAACTAGATAAGTAAGTTATTTTAGTAGGTTAGATGAAGAAAGGCAGTTAATATGGCACTTAATATGTTCGCAGACCGGATGACCGGTCGTAGCCGTCATTACGGAATTCTCCGCATCGCTGGGGGAATAGGTGTTGGAGTTGTAATGGCGATTTTGCCTACAGGTAAGGCAAACTGTCAGATAGTTGGTGTAGGTTTGTTTGCCGGGACGAGAAGTGAAGGCTTTGAAGGATTTTCGGACTTCCTGCACAGTTCAAATCCAACGACATTAAACATCTTCTCAGATGGATCGACAATTTCTGGCTCAGGTTTATTGGTGTACAAGCCTGGTACGGCTAACCTAAGTTTTGGAACTAGCGGTACTGCTACTGTAGCCGATGGAACTAATGGAGTAGATAACTATACAGGCAGCGCAACAACAACAATAAATTTTGCAACGACAGTTCTAAAATTCGGTGCGTTCTTTGGAGCTCAGACCGGAACAGGAAATGACCCTGCAACAATTATAGTAACGTTTTTCGATGCAGGCAATGCTCAGATAGGCAGTGCTCAATCTTTTACATATAGTCGGTCCGGTAATGGTGCTGATGGTGCCCTTGTCTTTAAAGGATGGGATTCCACCACGTCCATTGCTAAAGCCACAATTTTTGGTTCATTCGTAGCATTAGACGCCATTCGGGTCTCTTCTACCTCAAGCCAAAATGTTCCTGAACCAGGTGTTATCGGAGTTGGAGTTGGTGCCGGTGTAGCAACAACTTTAGGCTTGCTTTCACGAAGACGTCGCAAGTCTCGGTCCTCAAATAGTTGATTTAGCAGTTGAGTACGCCAATTGCCCTGATGAAGAAGATAAAGTTGGAATGTCAGGGAACTGGATTTGTCGAGTCGTATTAGATGGAAAGGGTCTTTTGAAAGAATAGATCAAAGTACCAAATTGAGCAAATCGACCATCAACTTGGTCAAAGTCGTCACTATTTATCAAGTCGAAAATAGCCACACTAAATCGAGGAAAACAATGAACTTTACAAGTGGTAAGAAACGCAACGACGGTCTTACTCGTTCACTGACAGTGCTAGCGGTTGCAGCGACGTTGACTGTCTCTTTTGTTGGCCATGCCAACGCCCAGATCATTACTATGGCGGGAGTATTTGCCGGAACAATGAACGAAGGGTTTGAGTCTTATTCGGACTTCCTGCATTCTGCTAATCCTACTACACTGGGAATTTTTGGAAACGGCAGTACCGTTGCTGCTGGTGGGTTGTTAGTTTACAAGCCAGGAACCGCTAACGTCAGCTTAGGAACCAGCGGTAACGCAACAGTCGCAGACGGTGTCAATGCTGCAACCAACTACACCGTCAATGGTACGACCACTATTAATTTTGCTTCCACCATTCGAGAATTTGGTGCTTTCTTTGGAGCCAAAACCACGGCGGTCGATGATCCTACTACCGTTACAGTTTCGTTCTTTGATTCTTCGAATAATCAAATTGGTACCACGCAGTCGTTCACTTACACTCACTCCAGCAATGGAAACGGTGCCCTTGATTTCCATGCATGGAAATCAATCTCGACAGATGTCAAAAAGATCACGATATTTGGTCAATTTATCGCTATGGACGCTATTCGAGCAAATGCAACAACATTTAGTTCACAGAGTGTCCCGGAAAACGGTTCGATGACATTGGTACTAGGACTTGGAGTAATCGGTTCTCTAGGAATTGCTGCTCGAAGACGAAGCTTGAAGCACGCTTACTCAACCGCTCTGTAACAAACAGATTGCCTAATCGGCTTGAAGCAATTTGAATACGTGTGAATTGCTTCATAGCAGATCCTAGAAATAGTTGTGTTGTCGTCTGATACGTAATCTGAACATTGTAGAACCGAGGGTCAGCATCTGTAACCTCGAACCCGGATACTGATCCGATAATTGAATAGAGATATAGTTCATCAGCCAATGACAGAAGTCATTGGCTGATGTTTCGTTAGACAAGTTGTCTGGAAGTGCACTATTTCTTTAATGCCTGATCGAGATCTTCGAGAATGTCGTCGATGTTCTCAAGACCAATGTGAAGCCTCGATCCCCAGGACATTTTGCTTGTAGGCACGACTTCTAACTCCCGGTGTCCTTCAGGAACTGATATTGGAATGGCTAGGCTCTCGTACCCTCCCCAGCTAACCGCAATACGGAAATAGCGGAGCGCATTAACGAACTTATTTGAAACTTCCGCGGTTCCATCCTTGAACTCGAAGCTTAACAGCCCGCTGGACCCTCTTAGCTGAGACTTGGCGAGTTCGCGCTGAGGGTGTGATTCCAATCCTGGATAGTTCACGTTCTTTATTCGCGGGTGGTCCTCAAGGTATCGTGCGACGGCCAATGCACTCTGCTGATGCCGGTCCAATCTGACAGACAGAGTCCGCAGACCTCGGAGCATGAGCCAGGAAGCAAATGGATCGAGAATTCCGCCAAGAAGTGTTCCTTCGAGCTCTTTGATTGCACTCAGATGTTCTTGCTTCCCCGCCAAGACCCCGGCAACTATATCACTATGCCCGCCAAGATATTTCGTTGCGGAGTGTACTACTATGTCAATACCAAACTCACAAGGATTCTGAAAATAGGGAGACGCCCATGAATTGTCTGCGACTGTGATAATCCCATGTGCCTTTGCCAGTGCACGCACTTCACGCAGATTTTGCAAATGAAACACAATAGAGGAGGGGCTTTCAAGATAGAAGAGTTTGGTATTAGGCAGTATCGCATCCGCAAATTGCTGGGTACATGTGCCCTTGACGTAGGTGACGGAGACATTAAACTTCTTGAGGTACTCACCTAGTATCTGTCGTGTTGGACCATAAGAGGTCTCGACTGCAACAATGTGATCCCCAGCGCTGACCGAGTGGAATATTGCTGCCGCAATTGCTGCGTCGCCTGAACCAAAACAGCGAGCAGCATCTGTTCGCTCCAACGCGGCCAGTTTTGCTTCCAATATGTCTGTAGTTGGGTTTGCAACTCGACTGTATTCATATCTGCCGGAGGATGCTCGATTAGTGAAAGTTTCAGCATCGGGCAATTCGAAAATGGAGTTTTGGAATATAGGGGGAACTATTGCACCAAGATATTTGCTTGGATCTTCTGCATGATGAGCGCAGATGGTTTCAAAACGGGGAGCACCGAATGGATCTGACATGGGATAATGGTCACCTGTTCTTAAAAAATGGAGAGACATAGGTAGGTCTCTGCTCTGTTCGCCTGATTTTACCAGATACTATTTGAAAGAACCGGGCGAGAATAGGGCCACTGGGAAGTGCTACAAGTTTAGTTTGATCTGCTGATTATCCCCATTGATGTAAGTGTCCATGTCAAATTTGCGTCTCAATCCAGCCTCATTCATATACCGGATCATTCCAAAAATTGGCCTTTCAGCCCAGGGACGATCGTGCTTCCCGTAAATCCACGCAACACCACAATATGAGTTTGGGTCTCTGCCATCCAGAAAGTACTTATTGTTAAGATAAAGCGTGGTGTTGAATGCTGTCTCAGGAGAGTCGGACCATTCGATTATCTTTTTGCCCCAATACCTCCTCATGTAGTTATGCATGTACCCGGTGCTTACCATCTGGTTCTGGGCTGCATTCCAGTAAGGATCGTGAGTAGCCGCATTTTCTAAATCTCTGAGAGCGTACAGAAAGGGACGGGGATCCTCGCGGTGGGCATCGAGGGATTTCCTTGCCCATTCAGGTAGAGCTTGATAGCTATCATACTGAGGATTAAACCAAACATAATTCACCGCTAACTCACGTCGTACAATCAACTCTTCTATGAAGCTATTCCCGATGATTTCTGGAAGAATCTTCAGCGATTCTAAGGCAATTTCCAAAGCA
>CAISOI010000500.1 GCA_903886985.1 uncultured Chthonomonas sp. | reverse complement strand
GTTTCACCTACCGATTCGACCTACTACACTGAGCCGAACGACACTACGGCGATCACTGTCCTTTCTGTAAAAAAGCGAAAGCAACTCGGTGAGACCACGGCCTACTACGGTGAAGTAGTGGTCAGCAATCAGGTTTTGGGGTATCGTTGCAAGCAGTTATATTCAGATACCGTTTTGGACATGGTCGATTTAGACCTTCCCGAACAAGTATTTGAGACCGAAGCCTTTTGGTTTACCGTCCCGCATACAATGGTGCTGGAACTCGCCGAAAATGGTCTCGATTTGTGCGGGGCGATTCATGCATCGGAACATGCCTGCATCGGAATGATGCCGCTCATATCGACATGTGATAGATGGGATATCGGTGGTGTAAGCAGTCCTTGTCATTTTGACACTGGAATGGCTACTGTGTTTGTATACGATGGCTATCCGGGAGGAATTGGTCTTTCCGAATCAACATATGACCGCTTAGAGCAACTTCTGACGGCAACGATGGAGATGATTAAGGGTTGCCCCTGTGATGACGGATGCCCGAGTTGTATACAGTCCCCAAAGTGCGGTAACAATAATGAACCGTTGGACAAAGTGGGTGCAGAGTACCTTATCGAAATGATTTTAGGAAAGATTGATTCCATCAAAGTTGGGAACCCAAATGCCACAGAACCAACCAAAATTCAAGAATAACAGAGCCGTTGAAAGCCCCGAGAAACTAAGGGGCCAGCGATCAGGTTACTGGCGACAGATAATCATGCTGTCATTCTCAATTGCCGCCATATATTGGATCGGATGGAGATCTCCACTCGCAAAAGTCAGCCCTAAAATTGAGGTCAAAGGTGATGTCTCGGGCATGCCAGATAGTCCTGCTCCCATCCCTGTGCCCGCCGCCAGCCTAATGGCGCCAACTACAGGCAATCAGGCTAAGTCGACCAACGGACCGTCGCCCATTGAGATTATTCCGACTAAAGACGGAGAATCGCCAATCAATTTTTCGGACGATGGATCAGTTAACAAAAAACCGCGTAAACGTGGAACCCAAAAGGCGCACAATGCCGACGAAGCTACTATTGATGAAAGTTCTGCTGCGGGAACATCTAACGATTAATTTTCACTATTTGCCATAAGTCTGTTTGAGCAAATAGTTATTGAGGAGTATTGAATGAAGGTCGGATTAGTGGGGCTGCCGGAAGTCGGCAAGACCACTCTTTTTAACGCGTTGACACGTCAGCAAATCGCGCTCAACACTTATGGGGGCGTCAAGGATGAGACGCATCTAGGAACAGTTCCTGTTCCTGACGCGCGATTCGATTACGCCGTGGAAGTATGTCTTCCCAAAAAGCAAGCGCCGGCGACAGTCGATATAACCGATGGTGGGGCACGTGTACAGATTGACGAATCTCGCGAAAAATTTGGCACGGACTTTTTCGCAGGTGTGCGCAATATGGATGCTCTCGTTTTGGTAGTGCGAGCCTTCGACAACGAACTCCTTCCTGCGTCAAACCCAGCCCGAGACGCTGCACGCATTGCCGAAGAACTTTTGCTCGCGGACCTAACTATAATTGAGGGACGTTTGGAACGCCTCGAAAAAAATAAGTTGATGAAACGCACCACCCCGGCAGAAGCCGCAGAACATCAGACCTTACTTAAGATCAAAGCGCACATGGAGGGGCTGCAACCGGTTCGAACTTTGGAACTTACCCCCGAAGAAGAACGTTCTGTGAGAAGTTTTGCTTTTGTCAGTGGAAAACCACTCATCATTGTGGCCAATATGGGTGAAGATGATTTGGG
>CAISOI010000499.1 GCA_903886985.1 uncultured Chthonomonas sp. | reverse complement strand
GATCAATGTGCAGGGTGGAACACTCAGCAAGTGAAATTGGTCACAGCTTGTCAATAAGTGCTTAACTAGTTTGAAAAATTTCACATAATATTTAACTATGCTTGGAACAAATTTACAAGCAATATCGTCGGTAACCCGTAAAACCTTAAAGATTAGTGAACAATTATGAAAACCAATCGTCGATACTCTCTGCATACTGCTGGGATGACCCAACCATAAGGAAACATCCATGAATTCATCCGACGACAAGCAGGATTTCGGATTACGACTACGCGGTCGTATTCGTTCACTGCGCAACCGCCATATACTTTCGCTTGATGCCTTGTCTTTGTTAGTCACACCTTTTATTGCTCTTGCACTTCGAGTTGACGGAATAAGTAAGACGGAACCATTTAGGGATTCGCTCTGGAAATACACCCTCGTAGCCTTGGCCGTGCGCCTAATCACCTACAAGCTGTTTGGTCTTTACAATCGGTATTGGCGCTACGCTTCCGTTGACGACATGATCCAGATAGTCGCAGGAGTTGGTGTAGCGACAATCGTCAACATCGCGATTTTCTATTTTGCCAGTCGCTTTGGGTCTGCTCACTTCGCATTGCCTCGCTCTTTACCGTTTACCGATGGCATGATGGCGCTCATATGTGCTGGTGGCATTCGTATGTGTGTTCGCGTTGAGCAACAGGCTCTGCGTGACAAACATGCACCAGATGCTAAACGAGTATTGGTCCTTGGAGCCGGTATAGCCGGGCAGATGATTGTTCGTGAATTGCAAACAAAGCCTGAATTGGGAATGCGGCCAATTGGTTTTCTGGACAATGACACCAACAAGCAGAACTTACGTATCGCTAATCTGCCAGTATTCGACGGATTGAACGGACTCAGTGGAGTTCTCACTGCTCAAAATGTTGAACATGTGATTATTGCGACACCGGGCCTTTCGGGTAAGTCGATTAGAGAAATCGTTCATGCTTGTGAGCAGCAAGGTATCCCTGCAAAGACGGTTCCGACACTGTCCTCAATCATTGATGAAACGGTCAGTTTCAATCAGTTGCGCAACGTTGAAATTGACGACCTCTTACGCCGTGATGCCATTCAAACCGATGTCGAAGCAGTTCGAAACTTAATTCGTGGCAAACGCGTTCTAGTTACTGGAGCGGGCGGCTCAATCGGTAGTGAACTTTGTCGTCAAGTGCTGAGTTTTGGTCCTGCGGAACTCGGGCTTCTCGGTCATGGTGAAAACTCGATCTTTGAGATCGACAATGAGCTGAAGGGTATTGTTGAGCGTTGCGAGATCAGCGATGGTCATCGCAATACGCAAATCCATGCTTTCATTGTAGATATTCGGCTTCCAGTTCGAGTACACAATGTCATCGGAGATTACAAACCCGACATTATTTTCCATGCGGCAGCACACAAGCACGTGCCTCTCATGGAACTCAATCCCACCGAAGCGATCACTAATAACGTTTTTGGAACTAAGAACGTGGTGGAAGCTGCTATCGCAGCAGGCACTCAGAACTTTGTAATGATCTCTACTGACAAGGTGGTAAATCCCACGAACGTAATGGGAGCCAGTAAGCGCGCGGCGGAGATGATTGTTCTACGAGCTGCCAAGATAACTGGGCGCAACTTTGTTGCGGTGCGTTTTGGAAATGTACTTGGAAGCCGCGGATCCGTTGTGCCGACATTCAAGAAAATGATTGCGGCGGGAGGTCCTGTTCGCGTCTCTCATCCTGAGATGAAGCGGTTCTTCATGACAATTCCCGAGGCTGTTCAGCTGGTTCTGCAGTCGTCAGTTCTTGGGCGTGGTGGTGAAGTTTTCATGTTGGACATGGGCGAACCTGTAAAGATTGTGGATCTCGCGAAAGATCTGATCGAACTTTCAGGGCTACAACTTGGAACCGATATAGATATCGTCTACTCTGGAATTAGGCCAGGTGAAAAACTGGTTGAAGAACTCTTTATTGCGGGTGAGACGTATGACAAAACGGCTCACGAAAAGGTTCGGATTGTAAAGAACGCAAGTTCATTTGTTCCCAATCGGCTGGAAGACGTGGTGCGAGAGCTCAATAATGTAATTGCTACCGACGATCCTACAGGTGTCATCACTCTGCTGCAAGAGTTGATCGTAGAATTCAAACCAGATCAACGCCGATGGGCTCTACCGCAAGAGCAAATAACAAGAGAGCCAAAGCAAGAAGTTGGTTCCTCTCGATAGTTCGACTTCTTCAAAAATAAGACCCCAGCCAATTGTGGCTGGGGTCTTATTTTTTTGTCTGCTTATAAGTCATGGGAGAACTCTTGCCTACTTTTATGCATTGAATGCTACTTGATATAGTTCAGTATCTCCCAAGGAGAGCCTTCCACCGAAATAATCTCAATGGACTTATCGCCCGGGGCTTCAATGTAGAAACTGCGAGTGTTGTCTCGGTGGGTTTTTATCTCTTTACCGTATTTTTGAGCCAACTCTTCGAGTAATGCGGATGGAACTCGCCATGCTAGGTGTCCTGGGTGTTGATCCTTCACGACAAATGCTAGCCGCGCGCCACAAGCATCCATAAAAGCCCATGTTGTGTCTTGGAAAAGGACTTTCGAACCTGGAATGTGCAGCAAGTACCATTCGACGGCGTCAGCGATATTGGGGACCACTTGTGCAACGTGATCAAACTGGAAAGACGAACTCGATTGGTTGGCATCACTTAACTCAACAGCTTGTTGGACTGGGTAATCTGACATTTGAATATCACCTCTGATCTATGGTTAAATCTTGGCTAAGACTAGTTATAGTTCTACCTAATGTTGAGCACATTACGATCGATATCTTGCATCAATAGTTACGATGAGGGGCCTGCTGACGTTCCGTAGGGGCGAATTTCCGGGTATACTCTAGCCATTATTAGGTCAGCAAAGTCTGATTGCGGGAGCTATTGAATGGCAACAATGCGCCAGATCCGATCGCGTATTCGGGTCGCAAAGAATATCCAACAGATTACAAGAGCGATGAAAATGGTCGCCGCTGCGCGACTGAAAAGATCGCAGGACCGAGTTACTTCTTCTCGTCCATACTCAGAAACAATGCGAGAAGTTATGACAAGCTTGGCGAACTCCGCTACAGGCTCCATAGATCATCCTTTGCTTTCTCGCCGCGAGGTTCAGAATACAGGAATCCTTCTCATTACGGCAGATCGTGGACTTGCAGGCTCATACAATTCGGCAATTATTCGGCGCGCGCAAGAGTTAGTTCGTGGATACGATAAAGATCGCGTCAAAATGTACATTGTGGGTAAGAAGGGCAACGTCTTCTTTCGACGCCGCGAATACAATGTAATTGATACCCCTACTGTCAATGCAAACAACGCGACATTTGCCGAGGCAGTAGAAATCTGTAAGGTCGTTAGAGCTGCATTTGAAAACGGTGACATCGATGAACTATTTTTGGTTTACACGCGTTTCCGAACGGTCATTACTCAAATTCCAACTACAATAAAGTTGCTGCCAATCGAAACGCCTGAGAGTGCGGATGCTGCAGGTTCAGCGGATTACATTTTTGAGCCGGAACCGGAAGTGCTTCTGGCAGAGTTGTTACCCCGATATCTAGTCAACCAAGTGTATCAAGCAGTTTTGGAGTCGGTTGCGAGTGAGCACGGTTCCAGAATGACCTCGATGAGCTCTGCAACCGACAACGCCGGGAAGATGATCAGTACCTTAACTTTGCAATTGAACCGTGCACGACAAGCCGGTATTACAAAGGAATTGGCCGAAATCGTTGGTGGTGCAGAAGCGCTTAAGGGATAGGTTAAGGACGTCAATTTTGAGGACCCATCGAATAGATTTCGATGGGTCTTTTGCATATTTGGAGTATGTCCGTGGTCGTTATTGAAACTGAGCGGTTAAGGCTGAGGCAGTTGAACTTGAACGATTGTGAGTTTATTCTTCAACTCTTGAACGATCCAGATTGGTTGCGATTTATCGGGGATCGTCAGGTCAGATCTTTTGAGGACGCCAATCAGTATCTGACCAATGGTCCCATCGCAATGGCGGAGAAGTACGGGCACGCTCTCATGATGGTAGAGACCAAATCAGGCAACACAAAAATCGGCTTGTGCGGACTCATTCGGCGCGACACTCTACCTGACGTAGATCTGGGCTATGCCTACCTTCCTCAATTCCGGGGCCAAGGTTATGCCCTGGAAGCTGCTAGTGCAACTCTCAACTACGGATTCAAAGATCTGAATTTGTCGAAAATTGTTGCAATCACCACCCAAGACAATGAAGCGTCGATTCGACTTTTAGGTAAGCTTGGCTTCGAGTATGAAGAGGTCTTTAACAGTTCGGACGATGATGTTCCTCTCAACCTTTATGGTAAATCCGCGCCTATTTGCCCAGCATTCCCATAAAGAACATAACAATTCCAAATGCTCCGATCACCGTGCTGAAAAGCCAAACAGGCTTGATCCGGGTCAGGGCAGCGATGGCGGACAGGGCAATGGCAACCTGAATCATCGCAACAGCATAGGCAAATCGATGATGATGGTGCATTTCAACGTTAGATTCTTTTTCTAATTCCTGCGCTTCTTCTTTTAACTTCTCTTCTTTATCCGTTTCGTCTTTGACTTTTGCAAGGTACTGTGCCAGTCGCTTATCAGGTGCCAGTGACTTCCAGCTTTTCGGTTTTTTGACTTCGCCAGATTTCTTGAGGCTTGCCTTTTCATGCTCTTTTGGTTGGGAAGGATGTGCTTCGGCTTTGGCATGGGATTCGGCTTTTGGAGTTTCACCGGATGGAGTTTCCGCACCTTCCTTTATTTCAGGCAATTTCGCGCCCGCATCTAGCAGATCATTGGCTTTAAGAGTGTAAATATGTTCCTTCTGGCGGGCAGCTTGATATTCGTTCCATTTGTCGGCGGCCTTGATCTGGTCAATCATGGCTTCGTTAACTTTGGCACCACCTTGTAACGCTCCGATTGCTGCAAACACTGCGAGTAGCGCAGTGGTCATTGCGATATATCGGGTCCATGAGTTCTGCTTAGCTTCAATTTCACGTTCTGCACGTTCGTGATGGAGCTCGTCGATGGTCTCTTGAAGCTCTGACGTTTCAATTTCGATCTCTTCTGGCATGTTAGGATTACTCCGTGTTCAAAATGAAAGTTGATGTCACGATATCAACAGTGTACGAATTTGGCTCGCCTGAGGTTTGTTCATTTCATCAACCCGTGGTGCGATTGGGTCCAATCGTCGACGTAGAAACCAAAACACACCGACGATAAGTAAGATAAATAGGCCGGCATAAAGCAGGGCAAATAGTTCTGATCGCTCGTAATGAAAATGTCTCCAATGGATCGCAATCATCGCAATGGACATTGGCACTAAAGCAGGGAGACCCAGGCCCGTTGCAAATACAATGAGCATATAGGCGCAAAGGATGACGATTAAGACCAGAAGTGTCTTTGAATATACTTTAGCAGTTGGCACAAACCTAATCATGGCCGCTATGAAGAAAGCGATGAAGAGAAAATCGGCAAACCCAACTGCACCACCCATTGGCTCCGCCCCATGGGCTTGAGGGGCTGCCATGCGAACTGTCATGGTGTTAGTCACTGCCTTGGCAACGGCATTGTCACTCGTCATTATTTGCTGAACTGGACCGCCAGCTAGAACAGTCCACATATCTACCAAAGCCATCACGGTGGCGATTGGGGGAATCATATTGACCCCGCGAAGGATTAAGGAAAGTAGTGTTCCCAGCGCCGCTGCAAACCAGATGAACAGCATATCCGGTAATCCCGGGACCATGACCATCCATGTCCAAGGAGCCATTGGACGGACAATACCTACGAGCATCAGGCGAAAAGGAATTACCGCCACAATTGACAAAATGATAAAGATTGTCAACATGCGTCGATCCTGGAAGTATCGCGCACACTGCGCGGTTAGCCATATAACCAATCCAAGCGACACGATTGTGGAGAGTACAACGGCACCCGTCGCACTGTATTTTATTCTTGGTACGACGAAATAGAAGATCAAGTAGACCAAGGAAACCACAAAGGGGGATACACGGTAGAACCACGATACCGGTCGTTCCAAATGAGGTGTTGATTCATTAAGTTCAATCTCGTATACTGCGGGGGAATTCTCTGGTTGAACTTCCTCTGACATTTTGACTCCACTGCAGCAAAATCTTAGCTGAGACGCTGAAATAATAAAGGTTGTTTCACTGACGTACCTCGGCATGAGAGAGGGACGGATTGCTTGAGACGTGCCAAATAGTTTTGACATTCATCGCATATCTGTTATATAATACCGACATAG
>CAISOI010000498.1 GCA_903886985.1 uncultured Chthonomonas sp. | reverse complement strand
CATCTTCCCAGGTTAGTCGCTCCCCCGAATAGACTTTGTCCGCAATATCATCGATGTTAACCGATTGTATACTCGTATTCTGTCGTTCAAGTACTACCATTTTCGTTCACCTTCCGTTCCACTTTCTACAACTTAAAAATTAATTACCAACCCCGTCTCACACTCAATAAATCGGACTAACCATTAGATCCGCTACGACTACATTAATTCATACCGCCGAATGAACGGGCGAGAATGGATGTTGACTATTGTATTCCGTCCTTGATTCGCGGACGTCCAAGGATTCAGTGTCCGATATAAACTCCACTTCATAGTAGATTTCATTCATTGATATGCTCAATGCAAGAGAGGGAATTTCGACGTTGCCGGTAAGATCGATGGTCATTGTCGAAATCCAGTCTCCATCCAATTGTCTACAACGCAATTCTACCTGTGGCCTATCCTGCCAGATAAAAATGACATCCTGTAAACTCTCAATCCCTTTGTAAAATTCAAATTTGGAAGTCAGATCATATTTCATAGTCGACGGAGAAAGCACCTCAACCAACACTGTGGGATTGGTAATTTCGTTTTCAGACCCGCTCGAACTGATTGCCTTCCCACATACTACCGAGAGATCCGGATAAGTGCTTAGCCCTGATGCCTCTATGTAAATCCGAAGATCTGATGAGTATGTCCGACATTTAGTACCCATCAACCTATTGCCAATTTCGCGAGCGATGTTTAAGGTTATTAACGAGTGGTTCAGCGAACCGCCGCTCATTGCGTAGATACGACCATTGTGATACTCATGCTTTTCGGTCGCCAGTTCTTCTGCTTCCCTGTATTGCTGAACGGTCACAAATTTTGGTTGCGGTGAAGCCATAGGAATCTCCGAGTTCAGGCGGGTTGAAGCTCAATCAGTTTGGGAAGTGCGTAGTCCTCGTCTTTTTCAGGCACTATTCCATAAAGACTGTCACGTTCCATTGGAACCCGCCCAGCCTCCCGAATATTCTTCATCAGTTCCCGACGAGTAAGTACCTGCTGCTTTTCACCCAAATGTCCCTCAGGATATGTAATTTCATATTCGTGGATGGTTCCGTCAATGTCGTCCGCACCATACCATAGCGAAAGCTGCGATATCTGCGCCGTGTTCATAATCCAGAAGGATTTGATATGCTGGAAATTATCCAACATGAGTCGGCTTACCGCCAGATTACGAAGATCATCTTGTCCGGTGGGCGCTGGGAGATCGTCCATGTAAGTCCCTTCGGGATGGAAAGAGAGTGGCGTAAAGGCAAGGAAATTGCCTGTCTCATCCTGAATTTGTCGTAGTTGCATCAGGTGCTCGACACGCTCATCTAATGTTTCGATGTGGCCGTAAAGCATGGTTGCATATTGAGGAAGGCCAGACGCAGCAACCGTTCGTGCCACTTCCAGCCAACCGTCCGCGCCAATCTTTTTGGGATGAAGTAGACCATGAAGTCTCTCACTCATTACTTCCGCTCCGCCGCCCGGAATAGAGGTCAATCCTGCAGCTTTCAAATCTTCCAAACACTCCGCGAGTGGCTTCCCTGCTACACGTGCGATTTCGACCAATTCCACAGCGGTAAATGCTTTTACCTGCACATTGGGACGGATCTCCTTGATAACGCGAATAAGGTCGAGGTAGTAGCTATAAGGAAGCTTGGGATTTATACCGCCCACCATATGGACTTCGGTGATCGGAATATGCAGGTGTTTGCGAACCGCTTGCTGCACGTCCTCAAGACTGAAGAGATAGGGTTCTGGACCGCCCTCTTTCGGATTCTTTGCAAAGTAGCAGAACTTGCAGTGCTTGTTGCAGATATTGGTGTAGTTAATGTGCTGGTTGCGAATGTAGTAGGCGCGGTCGCCATTCATGCGTTCGCGAACCAGATTTGCCATGAATCCTACGCCGGAAAGATTTCGAGTTGAATATAGAAGTTGACCATCCTCTCGAGACAGTCGCTCACCAGCAGCTACCTTCTCATAAATCCCGATTAACTCTTCACCAACAATCCGTTCCACTCGCAACCTATCTGACTGTAAACCCATAACTGTCTCCGTGCACATTTTCACAATTAGCTATACGTCCATTGTACCAGAATGGTACCCGTCCACCCGAAATCGGGTCGGTTCTATCAGGTCATCGTAATCATGGTTAGCAGAAGAGCACCGACTATAACAAAAGTGAGGATCGTGAAGTAGATCGTGCCGAGAATTACATATTTAATCCCTGTTTTGATGATGCCCTGACCATAGACGTTCTTCATTGCGAGGAAGAGATAGATCATCATCCAAAGAGTGGAAATGGCTCGAAATGCGTTAGGCATCCAAAAATCGAGTGTGAATATTAGAAAGACGAATGCATGACAGTGCAAGGAAAAGATGAGATGTTCGACATAGAGACGTTTTGATCGGACATAGATAATCTTCAGAATCAGAGCAAAGATCGGAAGCAGCACAAACATACCTTTTGGCACATTGTCCAAAACTCCCCGCATTAACCCACGAGGATCTGACTTTGCCTTATATGCTTGAACAATGAAGAGGTGTTTAATAGTAGAGTCGCGCTCTTTGGGAGGAAGGGCATTTTGCGCTTTTACATATTCTGCTTCAGTATTTGGCAGAATCACCCCGCTTGGTCTGATTGTCATGCCTTTAGGGATCTCTTTGTTCAGGTTGTCGTTGATCTCCTTTTTGGCTTTGGCAATTTCTTCTTTCGTGTTGGTCGCATTGATTTTGATCGGTGTATTGGAGATGTCTCGAGCAAGAAATAGAAAGAAGAAGAGGCTCATAACGAGGTACATCTTAACAGGAGCGAGATATCTAACTCGCTTTCCTTGATTGTATTCGTTGGTGAGGAAACCTGGCCGAAAGAGAAGTGGAATAACGGTGTGGACCAGCTTCGAATCAAAACTGGCAACGTCGGCGAGAAAATCCCGAATTAACGACATTACGCTGGTTGTCTTGTCTTCGTTTTCCTGACCGCATTGGGGGCAATAGTTGCCTATCTCCTCTGCCCCGCAGTTGAGGCACCGATCCAAGCGTTTTAGTTGTTCAAACTTCAACCAATCATTCCCGAGACGTGTTCATTGTGCGGATTCAGTGAATCTATGGTGAGTATCACTTACGCGTCGAAATTAGTCAACCGAATTCAACCCAAATGGATGTATTTACTGTCCTCTCAATGCGACTTTGAAAGGCATCAACTCTGCAGACATGACTCCCTCTTTAACTGCTGGGTCATTTTGCATTATCTCTCGTGCAGCGTCTTCGGTTCCTGCTCGAAATACAGCGATCCCGATGGTATGTTCATCATCATTTAACGACCGGCCAACCAGTATCATGACTCCTTGCTCGGTCAGATCTTTGAGGTAGTGAAAGTGTCGACCGACGCATTGGGCTTCTGCGTCGGTCGGACCTTCTTTCAGCATTCCTAAACGAGTCGCCTTGAGAACATATATCCATTCTAAGAACTCAGGGTTCATTTGGAGTCCCGGTTCCCGTCGGCGCAACAGCGGGTGTGGCAGCAACAGGTCTCGGTTTGGCGGTCTTGACGTATTTCTCAAACCACTCGATCATCTCTGCAAGTACTGTTTCAAGCGACTCCTTCGCAGTATAACCATGTGCCTCTTCAGGCAGCAATACGGCGCGGACTTTGCCACCGTTACCACTTATAGCAGCATACATGCGTTCAGTCTGGATAGTAAATGTACCGGGATTGTTGTCTGCTTCACCATGGATTAACAGAATGGGGTCTTTAATCTTTTCGGCATAGTTAAACGGTGACATTTTGGAATAGAGGTCCGGTGCCTGCCAAAACGTGCGGCGTTCATTCTGGAAACCGAATGGCGTCAAGGTTCGGTTATAAGCGCCGCTCCTTGCAATGCCTGCGCGGACCAGATCTGAGTGGGCAAGCAGATTTGCAGTCATAAATGCACCATAGCTGTGACCGCCAACACCGACTCGGTCCCTATCCGTCACACCCATTTCAACTGCCTTATCAATTGCAGCCTTAGCGCTCATGACAATCTGATCCACAAAGTTGTCATTTGCCGTACGAATTGGTCCAACAATTGGCATAGATGCATTGTCAAGAACGGCATAGCCCTGCAAAAGGAAGAACAGATGAGACATACCGCTGATTGTTGTGAATCGTTCGGTCGAACCGGATATTGCACCTGCAGCATCGGCATCCGCAAATTCACGGGGATATGCCCATATCACAGTTGGCAAGCGTGTGCCCGGCTTGTAGTCTGCGGGCAGATATAGCGTAAAGGAGCACTGCACACCGTCGGCTCTCTTGTAGGTGACCAATTGCTTTCTTATTCCACGGATTTGGGGGGTGGGATCCTTGAGAGCGATTACTGTTTGAATATCTGATCCTACGACAGTTCTCTGAAGGTAAACAGGAGGTTCTGACTCAGTTTCCTTTCGAGTGAAGTAGTGAGTGGAATCATTGGAGAGTGCTACGAATGTTTCGTAACTCTTTTCGTCAGATTTGAAGAGTTTGGTACGCTGACCAGTCCTAATATTTACTTTGTCGAGAAACGGATGATCACCATCTGGTGATGCCCCTGTTCCCGTTAGGAAGATCTCGTCACCATTTTGTGCTATGGCTCGCACACCATTCGGTAGAGTGCGACTTACAGGTGCTCCAGGGTCGTTATATCGGTCAGAAGCGTTGCGCGTCCAGAGCTCTTTCGCAGGTGTGGTGGAACCGACATAAGCTACTGAGGTTCGACCGCCTCCCCCAGTGCCACCAGGACCTGCTGCACCCGGTCCGCCAGGGCCGCGCCCTGCACCACCTTCGGAGATGAGAATCATTCCATCCTTCCCGCCCCATTGCAACGAACCTATTCTCCGTTCCCATTTCAATAGTTCGGTTGGTGTGCCTTTGAACGGTGCCGTGAGCGACATCAATCTGTCCCCACCAGTATTCCGTCGTTGGCCGAATCCACCTGAAGTGGGATCCGTAGGAGCAACTGGAGGATTAGAACCAGAAGGCTCGAGCCAAATAAGTGACGCAGCCTCAGTGGGTCGCCAGGCGTAATTTCGGGCACGACCCAAATTTGCTGCAGGTGTCTCCTCTTCCGCGGCAGCAGGTGGCTTGGAGATATTGTATACACTGTTTCCATCACGATCCCAGACTTCCACAAGTTTCGGGAAAGCTGTGACTGATAACTGGTAAGAGTAAGGATGCTTTATCTGAGTGGTAATAAAATAGCTGCCATCTGGCGATGGAACAACCGATTGAAAGATTGCAGGCTTGCCTACTTTACGCGTGCGACCGTTGTTAGCATCGATCAATGCTAATTGCGCCGTGGCAAAGTAGTCGAACTGTTTTTCGTCAAATGAGTTAGTCAAGAGGTCTGTTAGAGTTCTAATTGTCGTGCGTTTCCCAGTACTCTCTTGGATGTCCGGTCCAGTAGGAACTGCGGGTTTAATCAGTGGTTTCCCGCGTTCGGATGGGACAAGTTGTGTCAGCAGGGTTTTGGAATCGGAGAGCCATTCGTATGCAGCTCCTATAACGGATGATATCGGGGCGGTACGTAATCGATGCGTCTTTCCGTTCTCGGGATCTCCGACCCACAACTCAATATGATCCGAAAACGTTGCCGTAAATGCCAGCTTCTTTGAATCAGGGCTCCATGTGGGCACTCCAACACGTGCTTTAGTTGGGAGTGCGAGGTCGACTTCCTTCTTGGTGGACAGCCTCTGTATCTTGTATTCTAACAGTGCACCCGTTTGATGAAGACCGTTATTCTGAGGATCGATTCGCAATCCTGCCAGCCTTAACATTGGGCGTGCCAATTCTGTAATCGCTGGATATCGCTCACTATGGTAAGTTACCAAATACTCTCGATTAGGGCTGAACGTGACGATCGGCAAACCGGGAGCATGCAAGACATCGAGTATGGCCTGCGGAGGTTTTCGATACGTTTCATCCGCGCGTACAATCTCAAAACAACATGTTGTCGCAAATGCAGAGAGCAAGGAATAGACAGACAGGTGGCGCAAATTCATGAGTTAAGCCCTGTGAGATAGGATATTAATGTGTTTGAAAATGTTGGGATAGTACGTTTGAGAAAACCGAGATGGTGTTGCATTTATGAGACGGTACTTTTGCGATCATGGTAACTTTGAGGGCAGCAATCTGAATGATCATCTGGGGAGGATTGTAGCAGGTTGGACGGGTAATCTCAGGATTCGTTCTCTACTTCACGTACGATTCCGTCTGCAATCTTCTCCAGACCTTCAAGATTTTCCAATTCGTAGTGAAAACTGATCATTTCATCAATGGTGATCTTGCCCATGGATTCAAACTGCACTTTTTCGGAGCCGGAAATTTCTAGCGCGCCATCCTTCAACATTCCTGCGTCCCAGTCTTCTTGTTTGACGTAATGCTCTCCGAGCTTTTTACAACGGGAACAACGAAACTTGAGGTAAACGAAACTCGGACCAAATCGCCGGACGTAAAAGCCTTGCTGCATTACGTCTCGCGTAAAGATTCTCTGACCACAGTTACATTTTAGAGATGACTTCATATTTCCGTTTGCCTCCTCGTTAACGGCATGCTTTTCATGGATGCGCTTCCGGTCCTTCACGCTGTCCGGACGAGGTCGATAGGAACATCTTTGGGGTACGTTATGGGTAAATTATACCAGAACTTATCTCACGCTCAACGGAGCGTGAATTGTTCATACACTCATATAATAACTCAAACTGTCGCAACTTGTGACTACGGAAACCAAATTTGAACTCCAAACTTGTTTTAGGCATCGACGGCGGGCAGACCACTACGATAGCAGCTTTAGCAGACGCTACGGGAAACATCCTCGGCGTAGGTGTTGGTGGTCCCGCAAATCATATCCATGAATCTGGCGGCGTAGAGCGGGTGCGGCAATCGCTTCGGACAGCTATTGCTGAAGCACGATCACAAGCAGGTGTTGGATCAAAACCCATTGATTATGCATTTTTAGGGATGACCGGCGGGTCCGAGGAGATGGAGAATATTTGCCGATCCTCAGTGGATGCAACACAAATGGAGTTGGGGCATGATAGTCTCATCGCACTTACCTCTGTATCCCTCGGCTCCGCGGGAATAGGAGTTATTGCAGGTACTGGCTCTGCCGCCATGGGGCGAGATCCCCAACATAATGAAGCGAGGTCCGGCGGCTGGGGATATCTCTTCGGGGATGAAGGCAGCGCGTACTGGATTGGTGTAGAAGCTCTCAGAGCAATAGGTTATGCTCTCGATGGTTCCATCCCAGATACAACACTGCTAGGCGCATTTCTCCAACATTTTCAAGTCGAGAGCTTTGACGACATACATCGATTAATCTATTCTGGCTCGCTTGCTCGAGTTGAGATAGCCGAACTCGCCGAGGTGGTGAGCAGTCAAGCGGTGGCAGGGGACCAAATTGCGGGTTCAATTCTGAATCGTGCGGGCCTAGCTCTCGCAAGACTTCCAGCCGCGATCATACAAAATTTGAATTTTGGTGAAGGTCCCATCATGGTTGGAACTGTAGGTGGCGTCTGGAAAGCTGGAGATTTTGTCCTCGAAACTTTTAAAATGGCACTTCAATCGACTTTCCCGAATGTTGTAGTTACTCCTCCTCTAATACCAGCGGCGTCCGCATCGGTTCTTCTTGCTATTCAAAAATTAGAAGGCGAACTCTCTCCAGACGTGGTCTTTAACCTCTCACAATCGTCCGGGCTATTTCCGGCGCTAAAGAAATAGGAGTGAGCCATGATTTCTGATACAGCAAAAGCACACACAACTTATGCCGATTGGCGCGGGAAACTCATCGTTTCCTGCCAGGCTGCGCCCAATACTCCGCTAAATAACCCGGAAATCCTTGCCGCCATTGCTCAAACAGCGGTGGCAGGTGGGGCGGTCGGCATTCGCGCCAACCATGGTGTGAATATTGCTGCAATTCGTCAGAAAGTAACGGTGCCAATTATTGGTTTAAAGAAGCGCGAAGTACCAGGATACCCGGTCTATATCACACCGGAATGGCGAGACGTATTGGAAGTGTACAACGCCGGTGCAAACATAATCGCGCTCGACGCCACGCATCGAGACCGCCCGGGACCTGAAAACTTTGAAGACCTTTGCAGACGAATACACGGTGAACTACCCGGAATAATGGTTATGGCAGATGTTGCCACCTTCGAAGAGGGAATCGACGCTGCAAATGCAGGCGCAGATTTTGTGGGTACGACTATGAGCGGATACACCGAACAGACGCAAAAGGTGGTCAAAACACGTCCCGACATAGCTCTTGTCGCAAGGCTGGCGATTATAATTCCAGATACTCCGATCATTTGTGAAGGGAGGATCAAGTCACCTGCAGAGGCAAAAGAGGCGTTAAACGCAGGTGCTTTTGCTGTAGTGGTGGGTACTGCGATTACCGCTCCGCAATGGATTACCGAACAGTATATCTCGGCAATGGCGGGTTAGGAGGCTGAATCTTCTACAACCCACGATGCACCGCCGAAACTGCGCCGCCTGTTTTCCGGCGGCATTAATCCCAATGCAGTGACAAGGTCCCTCGGTTTTGTTCCTATAACTCTCAAGTCTAAGCCCGTTTCACTGCGAAGTCCCTCGATGGTATAGTCATCCAGGAAGAGATTGTCGTCTCGCAGACAGATGTTCGGAATGTAGATAGTCTCGTGAGCGGGAAAATTTTCGAGTTGAGATTTAATATCTGTCGCAGTGATCAATCCAGCGATATTAATTCCGCCACCAAAAAAATCGTTCTTCACCACACAGACATTGATGTCCACATTTTCGATTTGGTTGAGCCGATTGGCAAAATCGGTCACAATCCCCGCCGGCAGTTCTGATGTTATCAATGTTGCACTGACGCGCTCTTTGGAAACGGTTGGAAGTCTCTTATGGAAGGACTTGGCATTCTCAAGGAAAAGCCGTACAGTTCCGATACCGTCCTCAAGCTGCGGGAACTCTTCATAGTGGGAATTGTTCGGAATTGGCAAATCAGCGAGAAAGTACCATTCGTCAGAAAGCCATGCAAATCGGGTTCCCAGGCGTTTAAAGAAATCTTTCTCCATGGCATCGATATCACGGATCATAGCACGTGCATAATCGCGGTCCGCCATCGTGAGGTTCGGTAATCTCTCCCGAAATTTGGTAAGCCCAACAGGCACAATGGCTGCGGATTCGACACCAGCGCGCTTCCCCGATTGCGAAACATGTTCTTCAGCAAGTTCCAAAAGTGTCGTTTTCAGCGCCTCGCCGTCATTGAGGGTCGGGCATAGCACTATCTGTGCATGTACCCCGATTCGATTATCTGCGAGGGTCCTGATTTGAGGCAAAATTGGCGCAGGCAGCTTCTTGCCCAGTAATATGCCGCGCAACTCTGGGTCTGTGGCATGTACTGAGACATACAATGGCGACAACTTCTGATCAATAATTCTTTGAAATTCCGCGTCACTGACGTTGGTCAGCGTTACGTAATTACCATGCATGAACGAGAGGCGAAAGTCATCGTCCATCAGATATAGGGTCTTGCGCATCTTCTTCGGCATCTGGTGGATGAAGCAGAATACACACTTGTTGTTGCATGTGTGGATCTTATCGCCGAGGTCGGTTGTAAACATCAGACCTGTGTCTTCATCATCGTATTTGCGAACGACGAGGCGCTTATTGGTCCCGTCTCGCTCCACGCGACAGTCTAATTTGTCATCGGAGGAGTGGAACTGGTAGTCCAATATATCGAGGATAGCCTTGCCGTTGATCTCTCTAAGAAGATCACCAACAAGGAATCCCGCGCGGTCCGCAGCACTCTCGGGCTCAACATGTGAAACGGAGAGGGCGTTTGGCGGATTTTTAACTATGAGTTCTGACATAACAGGTCTATTGTACCTGCCCGCGATGAGGTGCTGTCGAACTTCGTGCGGAGCGCGACGTGAAGCATTGAGTCAATGTTAGAAAAATACAGGTAGTCAGGCGTGCTAGTTCTAATGGAACGCCCTTAATAGTTACCAGGTTCAGATTTCACAATTGATCTATCTGGACGTCAGTTTTTCCTTACTAACTAATCGGTCCCGGCTTCCAGCGTATCCTTGATTACACCCTCTTCATCAACAAAGAAGGGTATCCTGCAATGAAGAACATTGTGTCCAGTTTGGTGAAAAAAGGTGGCGGTAGTTATCTGTACGCTTGTATCGCAAACTGAGTTGAATGAGAGGGCTGCCCACAAGGATGTCGCGATTTTAAATCCACTTATATTCGCGATCGGTCGACTACGCTGCCAACGCCAATTCTTTACCGCCCTTATTGGCTGTTGAACCGAAAAACTTCGTCATGGTCGACTCGTCAGGATGATGGATTTTGAAGTCTGATGGCAGTTGACCATAATTCAGACGTTTAACAACCTCTTCGATCAACCAATCGGGCGTGGAGGCGCCAGCAGTAACTCCTACGGTATTAGCTTCCGCAATCCATGAATCTTCGATCTCTGCCGCAGTTTCGACATGATAAGCCGGAGTGCCCGCTTCTTCGCAAATCAAACGCAGGCGAGCGGTATTCGCACTTTGCTTACCCCCCACGACAATTGCCACTTCGACTTGCTTTGCCATCTCGATGGCAGCCTGTTGGAGTTCATCGGTGGCATTACAGATCGTGTTGAAGGCTCGAAGATCGAATACGGTCTTACTGATCTCAGCGACAACTGCGGCAAAATCTTCTGCTTTCTGGGTTGTCTGGGTGACTATGCCCACCTTGCGAGAGAGCCGGACGCTTTTAAGCTCCTCCACTCCGCCGATCACGGTGACATTTCCATTGACCGCGCCGACAATTCCTCGAACCTCGGTATGATTTGCTTCGCCAAGCAGCAGAAGTTGGTATCCCTGATCAATGAGCTGGCAGGCGGTGCGGTGTACACGCGTGACAAATGGACAGGTGACATTCAAAACGCGTAAACCTTGACTTTGAGCCTGTTTAACGGTGGATGGGGGAACCCCATGAGCGGAGAGAATTACAGAACCTTCACGAATACTGCCGAGATCAGAAGCAGCTTCTACACCTTCTGCAAGCAGCTTAGAGGCGACCTGATTATTGTGTACGATCGGTCCCAGGGACGTTATCTTGCCATCGGATGAGCGTCGCGCTTCCAACGCCATATCGACGGCACGCTGCACTCCATAACAAAAACCAGCCGCTTTTGCAACAATCACTTTCCGCATCTCAATCTGCCTTTCCTATTGCCGGCAGATTGCGAAAGTCCTTGAAAATCGCTGCCTAGCCGGCATCTGTTTCCGAATGTTGGCTCAATGCATTGCGCAGTAGTCCATAGAGAACTCCATCTGCAAGTGCATGCCAACTCGCTTCGATCATATTGGTACTTACTCCGACGGTACTCCATGTGTCGTCCCCATCGGTCGAAGTTACCACCGTTCGAACTCTCGCCGCAGTACCTTCTCGGACGTTAACGACCCGCACCTTGAAGTCCGTCAATTTTATCTCTGCAAGCTCCGGGAAGAACTCAATGAGTGCCTTTCGGAGAGCGGAGTCTAGCGCATGGACTGGTCCATCACCTTCCGCGACAGTCAGTCGCTCCTCGCCATTAACACACACTTTGACGGTGGCTTCTGTGATTGGTTCACCACTGCCACGCTGCTCCACAATAACTCGGAACCCGGTCAGGTCAAACATCTGTTTGAACGAACCTACAGCCTTCATCATCAACAGCTCAAAGGATGCTTCGGCACTTTCGAACGAGTAGCCGTTATGCTCCATTTCGGCAATCTTTTTCAAAAGTGTGCGCGTCTGTGGCGACTTCTTATTCAGATCGATTAGATGCTTTGATGCCTTGCTAACAATAGTGCTGCCGCCCGACAACTCCGAGACCAACATACGTCTTGTGTTGCCAACTGCCTCCGGGTCGATGTGTTCGTACGTCGACTTGTGCTTCATGATCGAGTCTACGTGCACACCTGCCTTGTGGGCAAAAGCACTTCTGCCGACAAATGCAGTCCGCGTATTTGGTGAGAGGTTTGCAACCTCATCTATAAACTGCGATAGTCCTGTCAGATGGCTCACTGAATCCTGTTTCAGGCATTCGAAACCCATCTTGAGCCGCAAATTGGCGATGATCGGAACGAGATTTGCATTGCCGCATCGCTCCCCATATCCATTTACCGTTCCTTGAACTTGAACTGCACCGCTTAACACCGCCGCCAAAGAATTTGCTACACCGCAAGCGGAATCATCGTGCGTATGGATGCCGATAGGTGCATGAATCAACTTACGTAAATCTGATACGATTTGACCCACTTCGTGAGACAAAGTGCCGCCATTTGTATCACAGAGAACCAATATTGACGCACCACCATCTACGGCAGCTTTCAGACATTGGACGGCGTATTTCGGATTTAGTTTATAGCCGTCAAAAAAGTGTTCCGCGTCATAAATGACTTCACCGGTGTGTTTCTTTAGAAAAGAGACACTATCGCCGATCATCTCTATATTTTCAGAGAGGGGTACTTTCAGTACCTTTTCAACCTGAAAATCCCATGACTTGCCAAAAATGGTTATGACCGGTGTTTCGGCGCGCACCAACATCTCAAGGAGTTCATCCTCCTTAGCTTTCCTGCCTGGTCTGCGCGTACTGCCAAATGCAGCAAGCTTAGAGCAGCTCAGCTTCGCATTTTTCATCAATGCGAAAAATTCTATGTCCTTCGGGTTGGAGCCGGGCCAGCCGCCTTCGATGTAGTCCATTCCGAACTCATCTAATTTGCGTGCGATACGAATTTTGTCCTGAAGTGAGTAGTTAACTCCTTCGCCCTGTGAACCATCCCGCAGTGTCGTATCGTAAATTGTTATCCGTTGTCCCAACCCGTCACCTCAGTTCGGTGCGGTACAAACTTATTGTACCACAACACTTTGTAAAACAAAGTAATTTGTCAAAAACTATTCCAGATTTGCTGGGAACCTATAATGCATCGTCGCCACGTTCGCCCGTTCGAATGCGAACTGCCTGTTCTACATTGCTCACAAAAACTTTGCCGTCGCCTATTTCACCAGTTCGTGCTGAATGCAGAACAACTTCCAACGCTTCTTCTGCGTGAGCATCCGACACTACGAACTCAATCTTCACCTTAGGCAATAGGTTCACGATGTATGTCGATCCTCGGTATCTCTCTGTGCGACCGCGCTGTCGACCATATCCGCGTACGTCAGTGACAGTCAT
>CAISOI010000497.1 GCA_903886985.1 uncultured Chthonomonas sp. | reverse complement strand
GCCCCGACGGTGCAGCAGACCAAGGTGTGGAACCGGGTGGCGCTGCACCATCTGATGTACCGCACGCTGCGCGAGCGCTTTCCCGAAATGGGTTCGCAGATGGTGTGAATTGCATGCGGTATGACACCGTCCTTTACCTTCGGCTGTGCCATTACGCAAAATAAACTCTTATCGTCGTCGGTAATCACTGTAAAGGGTCTCCTCAATGGAGGGAAGAATCCCATTCTTCCTATTTCGGCGGGAACCGGTATATATGCTTGGTTCAATTCCCTCTTGTCACGGTGACCCCAATTCAAACCACCCTTATTGTGGGTCTCACCAAAATCTGCAAGGAGGGATAGTTTTATCCAATCCGATCCCTTGCCGGTAGCTACTGTTCCATCAGTTGTTCCATCTATTTGCTTCTGCTCTTCGAATTCATTTATGGCAACACTAACTAATTTATCGGCATCGGACTCCCTGCAATCGATTCCTTTGTTCCAAAGACAATCGAATTCCTTCTTAATTATTTCAGGATCATGCAACACCATTGCTTCGATTTGGGATCCTTCGAAGCCGTTACGGGAATAGTTGGCTGAACCCACAAAACCGCGATAAGGAGCGTTGTCTTTGTACCAAGAATAGGCTTTAACGTGGACTAGGGGCTTTTGAGCGTTATATCTACACTCGAATGAACCTGGAAAATCAGTTGAAGATAGTGCTTGGAAAGCTTTGTGATTCAATGGTAAATTTCCAATCCGAGGAAACATACCGAGTAACAATTTGATGCTTGGACGTTTTTTCTTCTTGATTATAGCTTCGAGGTGGGCTGAGGCAAATGCTGGCGATGCGTATCCAGAAATAATGAACAGTTCATCAGCATCTTCCAGAGCTGGCTTGATTAATATGGTCGACAACAGTTCTTGTGTAATCACTTAGTAACCCTTTCCATGGCCTCCAAAGAGTACGCTTTATTGGGTTCCCATACTGCGAGTGCCATTTGTCCATTTGAGCACTTTTGTATTGGCGGAGGTATAGCAGAGGTCCGCGGAGTGATGTTGCCATATCTGTGTGGGTATCCAATGTTTGCAAAAGATTTGAGTATGGCGGTGAATACGATTTCTGCACCTTGTGGTGGGACAGCCATACCTATCTGTTTGCGAACACTCTCTTTCGGCCCATGAAAAACAAAATCATCGGGAAAGGTTTGCAATCGTGCTCGCTCCCTGTTAGTTAATGCTCGGTTTTCTTCCCAATGATAAACGTGTGTCCCGCCGCCGCCGCTCCCAGTAATGGTATACGCGGGTTTATCCGGATCTAACCGTCTATATATTTGGCTGATGGTTACACCTTTGATATTCAGTCGCAAATTATCTGGCATGGAAGCAGTGAATGCGTTTTGTCCCGGGAGTATATGTTTCAAGCGTTCCACAACTTGAGCCGACTGTTGGGTGTATTCTTGGTTTGTTGCGTTAGCTGGTATAGGAGGTTCCTCTATAGCTTGTCGGCTAGTTTTAACCACTGCGTTGATTGGTAAGGGAACTCTGAATTCAATATCAATATCTGCTCGGATGCCAACAATTAGGATTCTATGTCGTGCTTGTGGAATCCCATATTCTTCAAATTTATACAGGTGTGGAGTTAAATTGTATCCTGCCTTGTGAAGTTCATTTAGGATTGTATTAAGAGCGCTCCCATCATTTGCTGAATTGAGCCCCCCAACATTTTCGGCAACGAAGAACATCGGCTGAAAGTGATGTAGCATCTTTATTCCATATGTGTAAAGTGGGCCGAATAACCCGTCCATGCCCTTTTGCTCTCCGACTAGACTGAAGTCATTGCAGGGAAAGCCGAATGCAAATCCTTCAATGTCTGAGATTCGTTTCAAAGTGTCGACATCAAGTTTGCGAATGTCTTTACAAACTACTGTGTCAGGCGATTTCGGACATATATTTGCCCTGTAAGTGTCACACGTGTCCTTATCGTAATCGTTTGCCCACGCGTGACTAATCGAATATATTTCGCCGTTCGGAGTGGTCACCGCAGAACGTGTTGCGCCGAGTGCCATACCGCCAGGACCGCAAAAGAGTTCTCCAAGTCTAAAATTCATTGCAATCCCTTCTTACTTTCAATTAGCATCATTATATAACTCGTTTGTCATCGACCAATCAGGCAAGCATTCTAACTAATTTATTCTGTGTCTCCTCTGAGCGCGATTCTTGAACTGAGATGTTGATCTCTCTTACACCCGAACCCTAATAGACACAACGATAACTTCGACATGTGAGCGGTGCCATTTTGATATTCAAGTGTTGTTAGTTTGAAGAACCGTGATTATCCCTCTCAGTTTACAAATCTTGATTCTTGGGTGATCGTCCTTACAGGTCCCCGCAGATGGAACACTTGATATCTATTCGAAATGTCGTTTGTTATTTTCGGTTTGACATCAGTTATGATACACCCTTTACTCCCCACTTCCGTTTCGCTTCGTAGTTAGAAAGCAATTATCGGCAGTTACTGATGATAAGTAATACACCACCCCGCCCTTCGGCCCCCTCTCCACCGGACGGGAATATGTGACGGTGGGCAAACACGCTGGCCTGCGCCCTACAAAGGCAAATGCGGGCGGGACGCCCGCGCTCCAAAGGTCAAAGAAGGGTGCCTTTACAGAGGCATTTGGTGGCAGAATAGTCCTCCGTCGATCACAAAGTCACGATTTTTTGCAGGATGTAACTGGTAGACTTGCCCGGGACAAGCGGCAAAATCTCAACTCTGCCTCCCAGCTCGATTACGACGCCTGCTTCTGGCAGATCGCTCGCAAGATAGTCGCCACCTTTTGTATGAATGGACGGCGCGAGGGCACGAATGAGTTCGACAGGGGTCCCCTCGTCGAAGATGCAAACATAGTCGACGCATCCGAGATGAGCAATCATTTCTGCTCGCTCATCTTCGGATGTCACGGGGCGGGATTCCCCTTTTAATGCCTTAACGGAACGGTCACTATTCACACCAACAACCAATACGTCGCCGAGTGCCTTGGCTTGCTCCAAATACCTCGCATGCCCCACATGCAGGATGTCGAAGCAGCCATTCGTGAAGACCACGACTTTACCGTTCTGTTTGTAATCCTTGCATAATTCAGCCAGTGCTGAACGGCTAGTCACTTTGCCAGCGTTACTCAAAGATCACTCCCAAGTCCGGGACCGTAATATCGGTTTACAAATGTCTGATAATCCGAAGAATCGAGGATTGGCTGCCACCACGCCCTGTTGTTGACATACCAGTGAATTGTCTCAATCAGGTGGGTATCGAAATCGTGTTTTGGCGCCCAACCTATAGCGGCAATCTTAGTCGAATCGACGGCATAACGCTGATCATGTCCCTTGCCTCGCGGATCAGGAATGTACTTAATCAGCTCTTCGCCTTTGCCCAGCGTTTGCAAAATTATCTTTGTAATGTCAATGTTGGGACGTTCAACAATCCCACCAATGTTATAGGCTTCTCCGATGGTTCCATTTTCGAGAGCAATGGCAATGCCTTCGCAGTGATCCAATACATGAATCCAGTCCCGGATCTGTTGGCCATCGCCGTAAACCGGCACCTTTTTGTCTTGAAAAGCTCGCGTGATAAAGAACGGGATGAGCTTTTCGGGAAACTGATAGGGACCGAAGGTGTTGCAGCCACGAGTGACCACTGTTGGAACGCCATACGCAATGTTGTGGGCACGGACCTGCATCTCGCCTCCGGCTTTACCGGCGGAATAGGGTTGGCGCGGAAGAAGTGGGTCTGTCTCTTTAAACTTGCCTGTCTGAATTTCGCCGTAAACTTCGTCGGTTGAAACATGGACCACACGCTCAGAACCAAAAGCCTTTGCCGCTTCCATTAAGACGGAGACACCAGCCACGTTGGTTGCAATCAGACGAGTCGGCTCCAACATGGATCGATCGTTGTGACTCTCGGCAGCAAAGTTTACGACGTGCGTAATACCTTCTACGCGGAATATGCCGTTGACTACTGTCGAGTCTTCGATGCGGCCCGCATAAAATCGGAAACGTGGATTGTCTGACAGCATAGCAAAATTCGCTGGATTGCCTGCATACGTGAGTGCATCCAGAACCACCACGCGATCGTTCGGGCAACGATCCAGCCAGTATCTTACAAAATTGGAGCCGATGAACCCTGCCCCACCAGTTACCAACAGAACTCTATTGCTCAAAGTTTAAACTCCGAATCTATCTCTTCATGACGAATCTCATCAACGGGTTCCGATTTGTTCGGACCCGCATAGAGCTTGTTGGGGAAATTCAAAACAAGTCCGCCAGTCTCGCCAATGTTCTCATATGCATGAACGACTC
The DNA here is from genome assembly GCA_903886985.1 of uncultured Chthonomonas sp. GTDB lineage: Bacteria > Armatimonadota > Chthonomonadetes > Chthonomonadales > CAJBBX01 > CAISOI01. The sequence goes on along the minus strand of CAISOI010000497.1, from coordinate 858 downwards.
CCGGCGGAATCAATACAAATACAGGATTGTTCTCGCCCACTTCAAACGATTCGCGAATCTTTTCACGGCCTTCGCGATTTTCCCAAATAGTCAATCGCAAGGAACCAGAAAGGAAACAAAAACCATCTGTCTGATCACGATGCTCATGTGGCCCCCGTGCAACTCCCGGGTGCGTCATGGAGACATATCCCATTTCTGGATAAACATCTTTTGCCAATTCGTCGGAGCGGAAAAGTTCCACCAGCCATCCTCTAGAATCCACAAACTGTTTTAAGGGCTTAATAACGACACCTGGCATTACACTTTCCATTCACATCTCCAATGAATCAATATATAGAAGCGGCGTTAAGGACCCGTCGCAGTTTTGCGTTTTAACTTCAATTTGCGCCCAATTAAGTCAACCAACTTTGCCTGTTCTTCCGCACCAAGTACATGAAGTTTCCAGGCGATAAACGAGAACGTAGCAACTCCAAGCGCTAATGGTATCAATAACATTAGCCGATTGGTGAGCCACATTACAACTACCATGAAAAATGTTGCTACGACTGCTTTCAAAATTCGCACGATGGTTGAGCGATCGAACGGAATGTTCTTAAGTACGATTATAGCCATTATGGTTGTGGCGATTTCTGCAACCACAAGCGAGGCAACTGCTCCGATCGCTCCATTGTGATAGTGATCCCGATAATATGGGACCAACCAGAGCGAGGAGAAGTAATTTATCATTACGGTGATGCTCAGAAAGATGCTCCAGATAGCATTCTTCTTTTGCGCAATGAGAAACTGATACAACATGCTGCTGATATAGAGTGGAACCAAATTGAAAGAGATTGCCCGCAACACGTCGGGAAGCTGCTG
>CAISOI010000496.1 GCA_903886985.1 uncultured Chthonomonas sp. | reverse complement strand
CCTGAAGCCTTCAAAGTTTTGCCTGAGATTCGAAAACTGCTTCTAGCGAACGAGAATCGCAAAGCGCAGGATCTTCTCCAGAAGAACTTTGTATGCGATGGCCCCGGGTCAGCAGGAGCCAATGGAAGAAATGCAGCGTACGGCTCTTATCAGGTATTCGCGGATATCAATCTCATGTTTGATGCTCCTGAGACTACGTCCTATTACCGACGCACTTTGGACTTAGATACAGCAACTACTACTGTCAGAATAGGCCATTCAGTACGTGAATCGTTTGTTTCTGCACCCGATCACGTAGTTGTATACAGAATCAAAGCTCCAATGGGCAAATTATCTTTTACGGCTCTGCTTTCGCGAAAAGAGAATGCAAGAGTGAGCATAGATGGTGATGACATTATTATCCGTGGTCAATTGCCAAATGGTGCTACTGGTCCTGCTGCTAAAGCAGGAGGTGTTCGGTTTGAGGGGCGTGCGCGCATTGTCCAAAAGGGCGGAAGTATTGAGAGAACGGAGAGCACGATAACGGTCCTAGGTGCTAACGAAGCAACAATATACTTCTCCGGTGGCACCAGCATGTTTGATCCGAATTTTGTGCAACATGCGAAAACATCGGTTCAGATGGCTAGTGCAAAGGGATACACCGCTCTCCATAATTCCCATGTAATCGATCATCAGAAGTTTTACCGTCGCAGCTCCATACATTTGCCGTTGGGTGCCGGTGGTGATCAACCCACACAGAAGCGTTTGGAAATGTCTCGTGAGGGCAACATTGATCCGCAAATGGCAGCACTGCTGTTTAATTACGGTCGATATCTGTTGATCGGAAGTTCTCGACCTGATAGTCCTTTGCCAGCAAATCTTCAAGGGATATGGGCGGACGATGTCCAGACGCCATGGAATGGAGATTTTCACCTCAATATTAATGTACAGATGAACTATTGGCTTGCTGAGGTCTGCGGACTGGCAGATTGTCATCTACCTTTCATTCGCTTTACACAACGATTGGTTACGAATGGCTCGAAAACGGCCAAGGCGTACTACAATTCTCGCGGTTGGGTGGCACACTCCATAACAAATCCATGGCTCTTTACTTCCCCGGGCGAAGGCGCTAGTTGGGGTTCGACATGTACGGGCGGAGCATGGTTGTGCGAGCACTTGTTCAACCACTACGACTATTTTCCCGACAAGAGTTATTTACGCGCGGTCTATCCCACGTTGAGAGAGTCAGCTGCATTTTATCTTGACATGCTGATCGAAGAACCAAAGCACCATTGGTTGGTGACGGCCCCTTCAAATTCACCTGAGAATTCCTATCGTCATCCTACAGATGGAAATTTGAACACGTGTATGGGGCCGACAATAGATATGCAGATAATCCGCGAGCTTTTCACAAATACCATTCGTTCTTCGAAAGATCTGGGAATCGATTCTGAACTGCGAGCACGACTTGAAAAAGCCGTGGTTCGACTTGCTCCTCATCAGATTGGAAAATACGGTCAACTTCAGGAATGGCTGGAGGATTACGAAGAGCCAGAACCACATCATCGGCATGTATCACATCTTTATGGATTGTATCCGGGCAATCAGATTTCTATTGAGGGATCTCCTGAATTGGCCAAGGCCGCAAAAGTCACTTTGGATCGGCGAGGCGATGACGCAACAGGATGGTCGTTGGCATGGAAAGTGTGCTTCTGGGCGAGGTTGCACGATGGCGATCATGCGGCAAAGATTATTCAAATGCTCATCAGACCTATTGCGACCAGCAATGGGGGCGGTGCCTATCCCAATTTGTTTGATGCGCACCCACCATTTCAGATTGACGGTAATTTTGGAGTTGCTGCAGGAATTGCGGAGATGCTGATGCAGAGTAACGGGAAGATCATTACCCTACTGCCAGCATTGCCATCTGTATGGAGTTCCGAAGGATCCATCAGCGGATTGAGAGCTGTCGGTGGCTGGACGGTTGACTTCGTATGGAAAAGCGGTAAGGTCACGAAGTATCGACTCGTTGGGGCCAAGGGCAAAAGAGTAAATCTTGCCCTCAATGGCATGAGACGCTCCGTAGCCCCAGGTGACTGGACCGTTGTTAATTAGACTTTTGCAAAACCGACGTTTCTGTTTCAACATAGTAATAATGCAGTGAAATTAAGCATGCAAGAGTAGCAAATGGTCAGATGTCAAAAACCCAAATAGCCGAATGGCTTGAGACACTTTGAGGGGGCAGTTGCCCCCTCAATAATATTTCTATATTCCAAGCCGATCGAATGTGTACTGCAGGTTCTTCAAGTGATATTCCACATCGAATGCGTGTGCAACATCTTCTTTAGTTAGTCGCTCCAATACTGTCGGGTCGGCGGCAATGGCTGCCTGAAAGTTCTCTCCTGACCATGCTTTGGCGGCGTTTCGCTGAACCGTAGTGTATGCTTCCTCGCGAGAAAGTCCCGTAGCGATAAGCGCAAGCATCACTTGTTCTGAACAGACCAAACCACCCATCTTGTCTAGATTGGCTTTCATGTTATCCGGGTAGACCAGAAGCTTGTCCAGAATGTCTGTGAACTTCACCAGCATCCAGTCGATTAGTAAGCAGGTATCCGGCAGCACAATGCGTTCTACCGAGGAGTTCGCGAGGTCGCGTTCATGCCAAGTCGTCATACTCTCAAGCATTGGTATGAGATTTCCGCGCACTACTCTCGCTAGCCCTGTCACCGTTTCGCTGTTCCATGGATTTCGCTTATGCGGCATGGCACTCGAACCTTTTTGGCCAGCAGCGAAATACTCCTGCACTTCCAAAATCTCCGTGCGTTGGAGGTTACGCAATTCTGTTGAAAATCGCTCTAACGATCCCGCTAATATGGCAAGGGTGCACACTAATTGAGCGTGACGATCACGAGCAATGATTTGGGTCGAAACAACTGCGGCTTCTAATCCAAGGCTTTGACAAACATATGCCTCAATCTCAGGTTCAACATTTGCGTGAGTGCCTACTGCGCCGGAGATTTTGCCCACAGCAATCATTTTCCGGGCGCTTTCCAAACGCTCGATGTTGTGATTCATCTCATCGACCCAGTTGGCCAATTTAAATCCAAAGGTGATTGGCTCTGCATGAATACCGTGGGTCCGACCAATCTGAACAGTCTTTTTATGCTCGCGCGCACGCCTTTTGATAACTTCATTCAAAGCACGCGCACGAGTAAGAATCAGATCGATGGAATCGCGAAGGAGCATCGAAAGCGACGTATCAACCACATCATATGAAGTGATTCCATAATGCACAAATCGCCCTTCCTCTCCCAGATGTTCCTGGACATTCTTTACAAATGCCATGACATCGTGGCGAGTCTCCAGTTCCAACTCCGCTATTCGGTCGAGGTCAAATTTTGCACTTGCGCGAATGGCATCTGTGGTGCCGGCAGGGATTTTACCAAAATGTTCCAATCCAGCACAAACGGCGATTTCTACATCCAACCATCTCTGCGTTTTTGCTTCGATATCCCAGATAGCGCGCATCTCTTTTGTTGTATATCTGTCGATCATTATATGTCCTTTGATTAAGGTCCAATTCGTTAATTTCAGCCAGATTAGGTTACCCCAATATTCCTTGGCAGACGCGACTCAGGTATGTACGGATATAATGTGAACTAAGATGTTCTATTCGTCAATCGCGATAGCAATCGCAAGTGGAAGGATCGTAATATGGGCTGTCGAATCAAAGGTGTTTCAGAAATAGCATTTTGGGTCAATGATCTTGTAGTTGCAAAGCGATTTTACGTCGATCTTTTGGGTTGCGAGATTGTGGACGAAGACGATGGGCATAACGTCTTCCTGAAGGCAGGAGATGTGTTGATCGTGTTATTTGACCGCGAAAGTCCAAATACAAATCTCGCAAACGATTATCTTGCCAGAACTGGTGGGGCCCGAGGCGATGTCTATCACGTTGCTTTAAGAATGGACCGTTCGGATCTGGATAGTTTTGGTGAGGAATTGAAAACTGCAGGGCTTGTGGTGAAGGGCCCCGTAGATTTTGCGGGTGGTCGACGATCTTACTTTACGGAAGATCCTGATCAACACTATATTGAGTTTACAGACAGATAGGAGTAACACTTTGAATAACAACACACTCACTCGCCGTGAACTTTTAGGTTCAGCTACCGTGGTTTCTTTGTCTTCTTTTGGGGCTTCAGCATTTGGTGCATCGGACCGGGAAGAGACTCCGCGACTACCCTGTAAAATCCTGATCGAAGGGTTAGATCAAGTCTATCTGGACACTATAAAGGCGATTTCTCCTGACATTCAGATAGTTCAACCTCGGAATGCTGCCGAACGGAAAGCCGCACTGCCAGAAGTACAGGTGCTTTTTGGCGGTTTCACTGGTGAGGAAGTCGCTTCTGCTAAGAATCTTAGATGGATTCAGTGGGGTGCGGCAGGTGTAGAAAATCTCCTGTTCCCTGAACTTGTTAAGAGCGAAATAACACTGACAAACGCTAAAGGCTGCTATGCACCTGAAATTGCCGAGCACACTTTCGGTCTCTTATTTGCTTTGACTCGAAATATCAACCCACATATTAGAATGATGCGAGATCACAATTGGAAGAATCTCAATCGCCCAATTGAGCTTCATGGGTTGACGATG
>CAISOI010000495.1 GCA_903886985.1 uncultured Chthonomonas sp. | reverse complement strand
GAGCTAATACGACGATTTGAACAAGAATTACGATTATCAGTAGAGCCATAATAATCAGAATAAGGGCTTCAACATTAGAATGAACCATTTGTAAAAGTGAGACTGGCAAACGTTTGTGCCTCCCGGCTATTAGTTACAAAACAGATTAGGTTTAGAGGTTACCCGAAGTGCTATAATTTCGACATTACTGCTTATGGATACGAATAGTTTAATGGAAACCGAACAAGAGCCCTTTAAGAAACCGAAGATATCTCGAATCAAACGTGATATTCGCGCAATTCTTATGTTTCTCGTCGTTGTAATCTTGTTTATGTCTACCTTCAAGATGGGGGTTGTTCACGGCAATTCGATGTTGCCGACCTACCATGACGGAGAACTCGTCCTCGTTAATAAGATAAAAATGTTGCACGGGACACTTAGAAAGTCGGACGTCGTGCTCGTTAACATGAACAAAGATGTCCTAATCAAGCGTGTAGCATATTTGTCGGGTGAAGTCATCACTTACCCAAAGTCAGTTGATTTTTTTTCGGTAAGAGAGTTCTTCGATATCGTTCCGGGCAGTAGTCCTAGTCCGTTTGATCCTCGTTATCAGTTAAAGGTTCCCGCCGGAGCCATTGTCGTCCTTGGTGACAATCCATCCGTTTCTGAGGATAGTCGCGCCTTTGGCCCAGTGCAACTGGTTGATGTTTTAGGACGTGTGGTTCGCGGGCGACCGAAACGATAATGATTCTGACACGTTCTCGATTCAAAAGTGCATATTCCGGTGTCACCTGTGACGATATTCACAGCTAAGGTATTGCATTGATAATGTCCCATAGAGAGCCCATTGTTACTTCTATTTGGGATAGTCAGCGCGTCGAGTTCTATATGGATCCATTTCCGGAAGACACAGATGGCTACGCCGTCATTGTGTTTGCCTGGAGCGATGACGGATGGGTAGTGGCTGACATCCCCAATAGGGGATGGGTAGTGCCTAGTGGCCGCATTGAACCTGGTGAAACAGTCACTGAGGCAGCAATCAGAGAGACTTATGAGGAGATTGGAGCAAGAATTGAGGCGCCAATATACTTTGGGTATTACAAAATAGCGATATCGAAAGAATCTTTTCGCTACATGCCAACGTTCCACTGTACTGTTGCCACTTACGGTGAGCTTCCCGCGAGCACAGAGTCCCGTGGAGTAAGAACTATATTACCAATTGACTTGCCTAATCAATATTGGAAGTGGGACGGTTTGGTTGAGACAGTCTTCTCGATCGCAGAAAAATTATGCATCGCTCCAAATTCCCATGACCTCAAATAGTACATATTTCAGCTCATTGCCTCAAAATTTAGGTTGTTCAAGACATGCTTAACTTGTCGCAGGTCTTTTGCGGTAAAGTCGGCACCCAACTCGCTATAAGTATTTGGATTTTGGTTAATACAAACGCCGCCCACTCCAATGTATCTGTGTGAAGATTGCTCATATCCAGAAACTTCTCTCAGTTTGGAAATCAACTGTTTAGTTTCCTCGATCTGAGATGCGGACATGCATGATATAAAGACTATATCAGGTTGCCGCTTTTTCACCATTTTGACAAAGCTTTCCGTTGGGACATTGGCTCCCAAAAATATTGTTTTCCAGCCACATTGCTGAATGATATCCGCAATCATTCGCAGTCCGATGGTATGCCAGTTTCCGGCCACACATCCAAAGACCGCTTTTCTGTCGCAAGTTTGAATTGTCTCATAGAACTGAGAAATTCTCGACATCAAACGCTCAGCAACGGCTGTAGCGAGGTGTTCCTCTGCCTCGGTAATATCTCCCGTGAAATAAATGTGACCTATCTCGACGAGGCTTGCCTGAATCACATCCATATAGATGTCTTCCATCGACACACCTGCATTCAAACATTCTTGTACAATCGACAGTGCTTCGGGTTCCCGTCCTCCATAGAGCGCGTCAGTAAATCGAATGCACCACGACCTAAGAGATTCTTTTATAGATGTAGGAGTAACCTGTTCAGGTAGTGTGGTGCGAAGAGCACTTAGAAGTATATCCACGTATGGGCTGGCAATTCTGTAGAAGATCTGTCGACCAGATCGCTCAGCAATAACTAAACCACTCTGTTTCAGCTTGGCGAGGTGGTTTGAAACATTAGGTTGTTTTAACCGTGTCAGCGAAACCAGATCTTGCACGGAACGGGATCCCGACCGAAGCTCAGTAATGATGGCTCTACGTGAGTTATCTGCAAGCTCTGTTAATAAGATCGATTCGTCTGCCACTATGGCGTTTCTTCCAGTTTTCGAAGT
>CAISOI010000494.1 GCA_903886985.1 uncultured Chthonomonas sp. | reverse complement strand
TAGCGGTGCCGGAAGGGAATTGAAGCGACCAGAATGAAATACCCCGTTGAGTTATGCGGTAACCGATTGCAGATATCATTTGCTTAAAACTTAGGGAGACAATAACATGCGCAAAAATTACTTCGTAGTTCCCGCCCTCCTGGTGTTAACCGCTGGGCTTACCTGGATGGCAAAGGGGCAGGGTCGGCAGGACCCAAGTGCTATGATCGCGGATCAAAAAAAGGGAATGGCGCCGCTGTCGTACATGGATGGCGTTTGGCGCGGGGAAGCTTGGACAATTTTGCCGAATGGGCAAAAACACACTATTACGCAAACCGAGCGTATCGGACCGTTTCTGGACGGATCGGTCAAGGTAATTGAAGGTCGCGGCTATGGCGAGGATGGAAAAGTGAGTTTCAATGCCTTTGGAATCCTCTCCTACGATCCCGACAAGAAATCCTTCAGCATGCGCTCCTACGCACAGGGACGCTCCGGGGATTTCAAGCTCACACCTACAACAGACGGGAATGTTTGGGAAATTCCCGCAGGTCCGATGACAATTCGCTATACGGCCACAATCAAAGATGGCAAATGGCGAGAAGTTGGGGATCGGATTATGGAAGGCAAAGAGCCAGTCCGTTTCTTTGAAATGAACTTGAAGCGCATAGGCGATACCGAGTGGCCCGCCGGCGGAGCCATCAGTCAAAAGTAATTAGCCGATTGAGTTCTCAGGCGGCCCATAGCGATGCATAATTCGGAGGCTTACTTTGCCACCTTCGTCCAACGCTCGGCTGAGGACGCGGTTTTAACTGTGCCGGAAGGACTAACTATCCTTCCGGCGCAATTGGCGGATGTCGGCGGATTGGCGAGAGTCCATTGCGAACGGCATGGCGGATCAATTGACGAACAGACTGACAAGTACTCCACTGAAATTAGCGACAATGTCGGTTGGGTCTCTCGGCTCCTTCTTGCCGCGATAATAGACAACGAAGTAGTTGGATTCGGACGTGTCATCTATTTTACAAGACCCCTAGATGCTCCCACCAATATGGCACCGGCCGGTTGGTACCTTGCAGGTTAGTCGTCTCGCAGCCATTCCGTCGTCAGGGAATTGGTGCAGAACTGACACGACACAGACTTGAGTGGATATCTGCCCGTGCGAGCGAAGCGTACTATTTCGTGAATGCGATGAATAGGGTTTCTATCTCGTTGCATGATGATTTCCGCTTCAAAGAGATGACGAGGGACTTTGTCTATCCGGGGGTATGGTTTCAGGGCGGTGTAGGCATTCTGTATAGGGCAAAATTTACGAAGTAGAACTCAACCTGATGCCCACACCGCGGGAAAGTCATTGCAAACAGTTCCCTTCGAGTAATCGCCACTTTGCGACGATATGGTGAAATCGTCAGGGCGCAAAGATCCTGCCGCGAACATATTGCCCCTTCTCATCGAAAAACAACATCATCCACGCCCTGTCGATCTCGTGCCCTTGCAGCTCCCCGTATAACTCTTCACCGAGGTAAAAACCAAGGACATGGTCGAACTTGTTCTCTTTTTGCGTAAACCATTTTCGGTCGGTCAGAGTGTCATTCGTGTGTCCGTCCATTTCCGTACGCCCAAGCAAATTCTTAACCGACTGCACTGTCATTCCGGGTTTTAACTGGTGCATCATAATGTCATCCGCCATGCCCGCACGCCTGTTTCCAGCAGTCACACATTGGAGGTCTTCCAACCAGATTGAGCGGTTAAAAGCTGATCTATTAAACGGATATTGAAAAAATGGATTGCCGCCAGTAATTCCGTAGAGCAGAACAAATACAGCACCGCCAATGACGATTGCAATTATTGCAAGTCCAGCAGCACAAGTCACCCATTTTGAATTTTTGATGTTTTTGCTCCCATGTAGATGTGGCTCTAATCTGTGGACAATGCGACCTTGTCAAGTTAGAGCGAGTAACCGCCCTGGGCAGTCGCAACGGGGTACAATACCGGCAGGAGCGAAGAAATGTTCAACTCATTCGACCTACCAATCATCATCGATGCATCTGGCGAGCCAGTGAGCGTCATAGTACCGATTGAATTGTGGATTGAGATGAAGTCTAAGCTCGACACTGCGGTTAACGTCGATCTTTCTCCCCTATTTGCCGATCCTGAGGACAATCCCTTCCTCGTACCTTCTTCAACGCCGATTACAGAACCTCTAAACCCAGAACTCTCTTCTGAAATTGCAGGTGGAAGTAATCTCCAACTCGATCTCCCTGGGGAAGTACTCAACGAAGTCCTCAGCATCCTGCATGACAAGCTGCCGGGAATGGAGATTTGGGCATACGGCAGCAGGGTTTCCGGGAGATCCACTGCAGCCAGCGACCTAGAACTCGTAATCTGCTCCCCGGACAGAAACTCCATCGCTTTTGAAGTATTTAATAATGCGCAAGCTGCTATGATTGAGGCGGACTTACCTATAATTGTGCAAATGGTTGATTGGGCGAGAATCAGCGAGTCCTATCGTCGAGATATTGGTTCGCGCTACGTGGTCTTGTCGCGCTAAACCATTGCATGCCCGTTGGGTATTCATGTCTCAGAAACACAATCTCCTACAGTTAGCCAAAGACCAGTTCGGTGTCTATCCGGGCATGTGAAATAGAGGGAGCCGACCCACCCTTCGGCAAGTCGGCTCCAGTTCAATCATTCAATTAGGCTCTATTACTTCTTCTTGCCAGCCGGTTTGGTCTCTTTAACATCAAACACTGTGTCCACCGTCTTGAAAATCACCCAACTACCTTTGGCTTTTTTCCAATAATCGGTACAGACTTCGTGGACATTCATAGTGCCGCCATCTTTGGTCTTCATCACCATGGTCAAGTCACATCCCACTGCAAAGGTGCCCTTGTCCGACTTGCAGCTGGTAAAGGTCTCCTTTGTTGTTGCTGATTTGCCTGCAGCGAAAAGACCACCTATTTCTTTGAGAAAATCTGCCCGCTTAGATTCTTTGCCTTTTGGATCGACGTTTACGAAGTCCGATGAAAAGAACGATTCAAATGCTTTTCCGTCCAGTTTGTCGAGCACTTTGGTCAGGCTCTCATAACGTGCCTTGATCTCCTTCGGGACTTCGGCGGCGAATGCTGAAGTTGCAACAACGGCCAACAGCAGGGTCGCGATAAATTTCTTCATACTGATCTCCTTGTATTGTTTCGATCATGTAAATGACCTCTGATTCTACCACCTATATTCATAACGCAACAATCCGACTCTTTCTAATGGTCTAAGTTGCTAAATGACACGGAGCTTGAATTGTCATGCATTAATAACTACTCTATACATGAGCTGATTTCTATCTCGTCCGAGTCTGAATCAATTTGACCATCTCTTTTCCAAGAGCATCTCCAACCAGAAAATAGGTCTCTGCGTTTCCAAACTCATGATGTCCGTGGCCCGTATTAGGCGAATCCTCTGGCTTTCGCACAAAGTCATGCGTCGCCACAAAGAGCACATTACCTTTGAATTCTTGGCGTTCGGTTGCCGCCTTCTGTGCTTCGCGCAGCTTTGTCCATTCCGGCGGAGCGACCACCCATGGGCCCGTCAATTCACCGATTACAACCGGTAATCTTGGGCTTTGAAGGTCGTGCCGTACATCCTTTATGAGATTGACCAGATTCTGCTCATATTCAGGGATCGCATGTTTTGGATCGACTCCATCGTTCCATCCCTGATACCAGACAAATCCGGAAAGTTCGTACCCCTGATTTTCGTAGGCTGGGAAATCCATCTTGAGGTTTGATAGAGCTTCGCGGACTTCGGCGAGCATCTTTTTGTAATAGAAGCCGGTTTCTCCGCCAGAACTCGGTGGCCGAAAGTCCTTGTAAAGACTTTTTCCGCCCCAGGCCGTCTTGATCAGGAGCACCTGCCCCTTTATG
>CAISOI010000493.1 GCA_903886985.1 uncultured Chthonomonas sp. | reverse complement strand
CCGCGGTAGGAGGTAATCCGGCGACCAAGATTGGATCCCTCCAGAGCCAAAGACTCTCGGGAATACTTGAGAATCAGCTCGGCGCTTTTGCGGGAACGAGCAAAAACAAGCGTTCGCACACTGTGCCGAATGAGGTCAGTAAACAGAGACGTTGCTTCCATGTTTGTGCTTCTACGCTCACCCTTTTGGCCAATGACGGGAGGATTCCAAAAGACAAAAGTACGTCGACCTGCAGCGGCTCCATCCTGATCAATCACTATCGGTGTAACGTCTGCAACTTTTTGCATTAGCTCGACAGGGTTTGCTATGGTAGCCGATGATGCTATGAATTGTGGGTTCGATCCGTGATATGCACTGATGCGCTTAAGTCGCCTAATGACTTGCGCGACATTGGACCCAAATACCCCACGATAAGTGTGGGTTTCGTCCAATATAACGAACTTCAGTTCCTTGAAAAAGCGTGCCCAAGAGTTGTGATAGGGGAGAATTCCTACGTGAAGCATATCGGGATTAGTTAATACAATATGGGCAGCGGATTTGATGAAGCGACGCTCATCTTGCGGTGTGTCGCCGTCATATGAGGCAAATCGCACGGAGGGAAATAATCCGAATCCGTTGAGTTTTCCGAGTTGATCCTGTGCAAGCGCCTTTGTTGGAAAGAGATAGAGTGCTCGGGACTTTGGGTTTGCGAGAATGGCTTCCAGAACTGGGATATTGTATGTTAAGGTCTTTCCACTTGCGGTTTTAGTAACAGTAATAACGTCATTTCCTGCTCTCACTGCATCCAACGCCTGAGCTTGATGAACGTACAATCTACTGACTCCCATACGGTGCAGCGGAACCAAGAGATCGTGACTAATGGGTTCAATCGGGCTTGCATATTTGGGCGACACCGGATCAATAACCTGAACATGGGCTAATTGGTCTTCATAATTTGGACCAACAGCCCATGCCGCTACATAAGCTTCAAAGTTCATTGCATTTAGAGCTTGGCAAGACGTTTGTCGCGTTTCTTCTCAATGATCTGTACGAGGAATATGCTGATGATATAGAGACCAATGACCGGAACGATCATCATTAACATTGTAAACCAGTCATTTGAGGGAGTAATGATAAGACCCACTACAGAGATTGCCAATATTGCATGACGCCAGGTTTTTTTCATACCGGCACTTCTGATTAGTCCGATCCATGCCAAGAACATGAGCATAACTGGAAGCTGGAACACAAGTCCAAAGATTCCCATCAGTTTAAGCATGAACATCACATAAGCTTTTGGCTCTTGGTAGAGGACGCCTTCAGGGAACAGTCTAACGAAGTCTACAAACCAAATAAAAGCAAACTTTGCTGTCCAATATGCAAGACCCACACCGAGGAAGAAGAGAAATATTGAGCTCGGGATGACCCACTTGAGAGGTCGCTTTTCCTCTTTTGTCAGTGCGGGACCGATGAAACCGTATAGCTCCGTGATAATGAACGGTAGGGCAACGATGATTCCCGCAACAATAGAAACCTGAATGACGACAAAAAAGGCGTCAGGAATGTTATGAAAGACAATTTTGTAATCCATCTTGGCAATTTTCATTGCCCCGGTCATTGGTCTAAACAGCCATGCGTAGAGCGGCTCAAACTTGTAATAGCTTACTGATGAAGCAACTATGAGATAAATCATGGACCGAACAATGCGAGATCGCAATTCCCCGAGATGTTCCGTCAGTTCCATCCGCATCTCTTCGTCACGACGTGGTTTACGAATTTTATCTACGACCGACACTCTTAAATCCCCCGCGATTACCCATAGTGAACCGCCCGACAAAAAATGACGGGCGGCACAGTATTATACCACTGTGTCGCCCGTCAGCTTCTTGTATGCTGCGCGCCAACCCATAGCCTTACCAGCCACTATGCCGCGCGTGCGAACCCGTTATTGTATTAGTGAACCGAACCTACTTAACAGTACCCTTGAGTTCTGTAACCGTAGTAGCTTTGAGCGTGATCTGTTGGCTTCCAGTGCTTGTAGAACCACCACCAAACGAACCTCGGAAAGAACCGCTGCCGAGACCAGAAGGGGCTCCACCGCCCATTCGTCCAGATCCAGAACCCATTAGTCCTTGGCCCATACCGGTTGGGCTGCCCATTTTACCGCCAGCAGGACCACCGCTTCGTCCACCGCCCATTGAGCCTTGACCCATGCCGGAAGGACTACCCATGGAACCCATACCAGCCATTCCGCCGCCTTTTTTGCCACCCATTCCAGACATACCAGCCATAGAGCCGTTGCTACCCATTGCAGGTGCACCGCCTCCTGACATACCGGGAGCGCCGCCGCCAGCGGATGTATCAGATGTTGCATTTGCGTCTTTACCTGACACTGTAAGTGTGCGTGACACTTTGACTAGTGAGCCGGATCGATACGCGATAAAGATGTCCTTCTCAAGTTTAACGGATGGATTTAGGACAACAGTCGATCCAAACGTTACTTGCTTAGGCTTGAATCCGCCAGCCTTGCTGCTGTCATAAGATTGGTGAATGTGAGCAGTGGGATATCCACCTTCCCATTCAATCGCGACGAGCTTCGAATTGACAGTAACTTTAGGTTGGTCAGAATCGGCCATTCCTGGAATTTCCAGAGAAACATCCGGGGTATTCCAAGTGTCATTAACCTTCTTCGGGTCTGTAGGCAATTGCGGAAGTTCCAACGTTGCTGCAACGGGAATTCCAGCCTGCGCAAATTGATCAAAAGAAGTATGATTGTTGTTTTGATACTCCACGTGCCCAAACTGGTTAACTTCTTGATAAAGTGCACTTGGGAGTTGCTCCGAAGGGAAGACAGAAATATTTGCGCCTTCTCGAACTTCCAGTCTGCGCATCTTGTTTCGGATCATAGCATTACCGGTAGGATATCTGTCTTCCACACCGATGGCAAGCTCACTGTCGTAGGATGCTAGCTCTTGATCGTCAATTCCGCCTTTGCCCTGTGAGAGACCTGCGACAAGAATATTGGCACCCGACTGTTTGTAGTCTCGGGAATCGCCGGTTACAAATTTGTATGCAAGTTTAAGTTCACCAACACTGTCAGACTCGAGCTTGTTCGCGACTGAAACCTTGACAGAGGAAGTCTCTTTCAAAACTGTGATCTGAGAGGCTCCTTCACCGACTGTGTACAATCTCGCAGAAATTTCATGCGCCCCGTCCGGCGGTACAGTAGCAACAGTGTTGCCTTTTGCCCGAACAGGTGATTTAGTGTCCCATACGTAAGTAAAGAAGGGTTGCGAATTTGATTTCTCTGCGTTTGCAGTAATTTCTTCTCGCTCTGCGTCCGTAACTGGAATGGCGCCACGGAATTGTCCATCAATATAGATGGCAACGTATCCACCGTTAGGTATGGAGGTCAGCGGTATTTGAACTTTGACCTTTTCGCGTACGGTTGCGCCGTCTGGCGGTCTTCGAATAGTGAAAGGCGATGTGTTTTGAGCATTGGTGCGGCTGCCAGCAAGTGCAACTAAGGCAATGGCTACGCCGGCAACAAGCAGCTTGTGTGACTGCATCAACTGATCCCTCCTGAATTAGGACACGGTTTCCCACCAGATAACTTACAAATTGTAACACGTCAGTAAGTTGATGTCAATGAATTTTTGTGTTCAATTCTGTTCGTGTGCGTCATCGGTTTGTTTCATTGACACGTCATGTTCAAACCAGTACACTTTAGACGGTTTACCTGCCACAAAAGGTTACAGGAGCAAGTCATGAAATATCGTGAATTTGGCGATACGGGAATTGTCGGTTCAGCAGTGGGGTTTGGAGTTTGGACGGTCGGAACAACCATGTGGGGTATCTCAGATACCGCCGTCGGAGTTAGCCTCCTTCAAAAGGCGTTCGAGCTTGGAGTTACGCTGTTTGACACCGCAGATGTTTACGGCGACGGCTTGGGTGAAACGATCTTAGCCGACGCATTGGGTAACCATCGTGATGAAATTCTCATCGCTACCAAATTTGGTTACGATTTTTATAATCATCCTGGATTGCAACCCGGACAGCGCGAACGTCCACATGATTGGTCTCCTGCCTTCTTACGAAAAGCGCTTGAGAGTTCCCTTTCTCGTTTAAATACGGATCACATTGACTTGTACCAATTGCACAACCCACGCTTGGATGCTATTCGCAAGGACGACCTCTGGGCAGAACTTGAAACGTTAAAATCAGAGGGCAAGATTAGAATGATCGGCGCAGCTCTCGGGCCAGCCTTGAATGCTGATCGCCAGGCAGAAGAGGGAATTGCAGTAGTTGATGAACGCCATGCAGCTCCGCAAATCATTTATAACTTGCTTGAACAACCACTCGGAGAAGCGATTTTTGCTCATGCCCGCGCAGCTAATGTACCTATTTTCACACGTGTGCCACATGCTTCTGACCTGCTTGCGGGAAGGATAAAAAAGGACACGACTTTTGCTCCCGGGGATCATCGACAGCACAGAGTTACCACGGACGAGCGGAAGCGCAAATGGCAAGACCTCGGATTATTGAAACTGGAAAAGCTGAACTTCCTTACCGAAGGGCACGATCGAACCATTGGTCAAGCAGCTATTCAATTCATATTGTCCGAACCATGTATTGGATCCGTGCTTCCTAACATCTATGATGAAGAGATTCTAGCGGAATACAGTGCCGCATCGGATACAGTACCTTTGACTGAGGCGGAGCTTGCCACAATCAGCGATCTTTATCATCATGACTTCTATATTGACCCGGAACTGGTTGCCGCTTAGGATCGCCAGTTAGCACTCCGGTCCAAAGGACTTTAGCTTGCGACGACCGTTATCATCCGTCCTTAGCATCCTCGTTGCTATAGGGTGTTTTGCCGCACTATATGCATCCATCAAACGATTTTCAGTGGAACAGCACAATCGACGGGTTGAACTTGTTCTAGATTATGCGGAAGCTTCCAATTTAGCCCAATTAACCGGTCATCCCGTTGAAGCGACGCTTGCGCGGTTCAAGGCTGCCCATGTCACATCTCTTGCTATCACAGAGGACACCCTTAATAGCCTAGAGTTGCAGGGGCAGATTCATACTCAGCAGTGGGTTGATCCAGTTACTGTTTCTGTGTCTTCACCCGAAACTCTTGCCCGTATCAAGAAAGGTCTTTCAGACAAGGGCATTCCTATTTTGGATGCTCCGACTGGGCGAAAACAGACTGTCTTTGAAGCAGCTACGGACCAGATTGGGGAAGAGGCACCCGACAACCGGCAACCTGACGGATTTGCAGTTCCTATGGAATGGAGTAATCTCCGAAACATCGGAGTTGGACTTGATCCAGATTCTATTCAAACCACTAAATCGGCGGGGTTGAAGCCGGTTGCAAGAATTGCAAACTTCTCGGGAGCAAATTCCACTACAATGCGAAGCGTTCTCTTGCGACTGAAGTCGCTTGGGATCGATACTGTCATATTTCAAGGTCTCGAAGTCTTCGGATATCGCGGTATGTATAAAGAGGCAGCGCAGACATTCGAAAGTACTGGACTACATTTTGGTCAAGTCGAGTTTGGAAAGCAGAAAGGTGATGAGCAACTTGGAATCAAGCTCAAGGGCAACTTTTTGCGAGTGCATAGTATTAGTGACGCTGAAATGGGTGCCCTTGACGAAACTGAGGCTATCGAGCGATTTGTTCGGGCTGCCCGCGAAAGAAACATCAGGGTCTGCTACGTTCGATTGCTCACAACTGTCGGAGAAAATCCTGTCGATACAAACGTGGACTATTTAAACCAGATATCCCATAGAATTGCACGTGGTTCGGAAATGGGTTTCGGCGAAGCGAAGCTATACGAAGATCTTGCGATTCCCATTGCCATTAATTTATTCATGGCTTTCGGTATAGGCTCTGGCTTTGGTCTGTTACTAATTAACACTTTGCCGCTCCGGGACAGGAGCGTAGTGCTTCTGACGTTGGTGACAACATGTCTACTCGGAGCATTAATCATAGTCGGTGGTGAAAGTGGAAGACGCATTGCTGCATTTGCCGCGTCGTTGACTTTTCCCACCCTTGCTTGCTTAAAACGCGATTTGTTGGGACTCGGAAAGACGGCCTTAGTTGCGCACGAAGTCAGCGAATCGGTCGGATTTGCCATCCGACAGATTATTTCGTCTTCAATGGTAACAGGCATAGGCAT
>CAISOI010000492.1 GCA_903886985.1 uncultured Chthonomonas sp. | reverse complement strand
GACTGAAGAATGTACTTCTGATCATTGGACCAGAAGGCGGGTTCTCTCCGGCTGAAGTTGAGATGGCTGATGCGGCTGGGGTAATACCTACGTCACTTGGACCGCATGTTATGCGAACCGAGACTGCTGCGGTTGTCGCGGCAGGTCAGGTATTTTTTGCATTCGAGTGGGGGGCGAACTAGTGAAACGTTCTTCCGGGAAATGGATAGCGGTTGCAATGGGCGTGCTTTGGTTTGGCGGGATAGCAGTCAATGAATCAATGCGGCCACAGTTTAAGGCAGGGAAAGCTCTGGTTAAGGCTGCTGATGCAGGCGATGAGTCGGGTGTAGAAGCTCTGCTGAAACAACATGCCAGCACGATGATGCGTGATTCGGAGGGACACTCAGCGCTCTGGCTGGGAGCGAATCACGGGCACATCAATATAGTTGCCCGATTGTTGAAGTCGGGTGCAGACCCAAACTCAATTGGCCATGAAGGGTGGACACCATTAATGGCTGCGGCATACAACGGTCACTTTGATGTAGTTAAGCTATTGGTCGCCAACAAAGCTAACCCGGCGGCAAGGGATATTGGTAATATGACGGCTGCCGATTATGCCAAAGATTATCCAGAAATTGTTGCATATTTGCGGGCGGAAATTGCGAAAGCAGCTCCCGCCCGATAGCACGTTATTAGTGACAAATTTCGCGATTACCCTTTGGAATTGCGAATGTGCAGAATGTCGCCGTCCTTAACAAGGTACTCTTTACCCTCAAGTCGCATTTTGCTGGCAGACTTCGCAGCGTCCCAACCTTCATATTGCTGAAAGTCCGAGAAAGCCATTGTTTCTGCCCGAATGAAAGTTCTCGCGATATCGGTGTGGATTTTCTCCGCGGCTCCGACAGCAGTTGTGCCTCTCCGGATAGTCCAAGCGCGCACTTCGTCCTCACCGACGGTAAAGAAGGAAATGTATCCGAGAGCAGCATATGCAGCGCGAACTAATTTGTCCCTGGCGGGTTCTGCTACACCCATTGCAGCAAGGAATTCTCGCTCTTCATCTGGTTCCATTTGCGACACTTCCATATCAACCTTAGCGCAGAGTTCCACTAATTCGAGCCCGTTCTCTTTTGAAAAGGATCTTAAGGGAGCAGTGATCTCAGGGTTGTCGATACCCAAATCATCTTCACCCATATTGGCCACAATGATGAGTGGTTTTCCACTGACAAAAGCAAAACTTCTCACAGAACGTTCTTCTTCGGGGGTAAGTTCCAAAGTTCCTTTTTTCATATCTATCATTCTGACGGAATGGGATTCGGTGTCTGCAAGATATACATTCCCAGAAGCATCTAGGCTGACGCCTTTGGGCCCAGCAAGGGTAGCGAGCTTTGCGGGCCCGCCGTTTCCGGTAAAACCAGATTTCCCCGTGCCTGCAATATGATTGATGATGCCTGACTTAGGATCGAGTTTCAACACAGCATTGCCTTCACGCAATGCAAGCCAGAAAACGCCATCAGGAGCAATGCAAACCGCCCGCGGCCCATTAAGAGTTGATCCTTCAATCTTGGCCCCATCAGGAGATGTCTTTTTTTCGCCATTCCCTGCGTAGGTACTAATCATGCCAGTCTTCATGTCAATCTTACGAAGCCGATGGTTGAGGATATCGCATACGAAAATATTATCGGAGGCATCGATTGCCAAACTGTGTGGCGCACTAAGTTGCCCCTTGATAGCAGGGCCATCATCGCCAGCGAAGCCCGCTTTCCCCGTACCCGCAACGGTGCTGATGATTCCAGTCTTGGCATCCACCTTTCGCACCACATGATTGCCAATTTCTACAAAGAAAAGGTTACCTGCTTTATCCCAAGCGATTTCATAAGG
>CAISOI010000491.1 GCA_903886985.1 uncultured Chthonomonas sp. | reverse complement strand
GGAAGATTAGTGGCACTTCCATTAGTGAATATGCCAAAGGCGAACAGGCAGATGCGTTTGATATATCGCAACGACAAATATAAGAACACCGCAATGTCCGCATTCATCGAATTGCTGAGAGAGTCGATAGCACTGTAAACTATGATTCTGCGGGAATCATGAGGTGCTCACGACGAAGTGGTATTTGGTTGCCCTATTGACCGAACTTGACACAGTAATATCGGACAATAGATTGCAACCATTCCAAGCAATAGGATGCTAGCTTACTGTAATTTATCGGACATCCAAAATTGCTTTCAGAATTACGATAAGGCAAACCTGATTGAATATTTAGTTCTTATCTGCGGTGTAGACAACTTCACCGCCTATGATCGTCATCAGGCAGTGTGTTTTGAGAATTTTAGCAGTTGGGATTGTCATAATGTCGTCACTAAGAACAGTGAAATCTGCGAGTTTTCCGACCTCTATCGTTCCTTTGTCTTTCTCCTCAAAGGCGGCAATTGCCGGCCAGAGGGTTAACATCTTTAGAGCGTGATTGCGCGATACTGCCTGCTCCAAATGCCATCCATCTCCAGAATATCCGTCCAGACTCTTTCTGGAAACAGCGGCATAAAATTCAATCATTGGTTCGCCACGTTCAACGGGAGCATCTGTGCCGGCTGCGATGATCGAACCCGATTTAATGAGACTCTGCCAAGCGTACGCGCCCGCGAGCCTCTCCAAACCAATTCGGGCAGGTGCAAAATATAGATCCCCGATTGCGTGTGATGGCTGCATAGAGGGGATTACGCCTAACTTAGCGAAGCGCGGAATGTCTGCCAACGCGAGGATTTGAGCATGTTCAACTCTCCATCGCGGCTCCTTTGTCTTTCGCATACTCGGCGGCACCGTAGCGAATGCTTCTTCATAAAGGTCCAATATCCGTCTGTTTGCTCTATCGCCTATCGCATGTGTCTCCACCTGAACACCTTGACGGAGAGCTTCCAAAAGCATTGGTTTCAATGCCGTCTCAGATGTTGTTAAGAATCCGCTCGACTTTGTGTCTGCATAGGGTTCCAAGAGTGCTGCACCGCGGGATCCAAGAGCTCCATCGAATACAACTTTTATTGTCCTAAAAGTAAACCTTCCATTGAATTCTCCAGTGGAGGCACCAGTTTTCATTAATGAAGATGCACTCGGACTAGGGCCGTGCACAGCTTTATAGATTCGGAGCTTAATCTTTCCTTGCTCATACAACCGTCGGTAACGAGCTACCTCATCGAGGTCGCCTCCAGCATCCTGAATTTCACACCAACCAAGCGAAAGTGACCGCTTTACCCCGAGAAGAACTGCCTGATCCATTTCACTTGATGTTGACGCTGGGATATAGTGATTTATCAAGCCATGCGCATTGTCCAACAACATACCGTTTGGCTCACCGGTCGGATCTTTTGATATTTCACCACCAAATGGGTTAGGGGTAGAGCGGGTTATCTTTGCAATTCGAAGCGCAGCACTATTAACGACTACCCCATGACCGTCCGCGCGGGATAAATAGACAGGGTTATTCGGAGCAACGATATCGAGGTCCTGTGCCGTCGGAAATACTGGAGGGCTCCAGTGGGTCTCAATCCACCCTCGTCCGGTAATCCACTTTCCGGGAGCCGTGTGGTTCACAGTTTCTTTAATACGTGATAATAATTCAGCTAGGCTTGAAGTTCCTTCCAGATTCAAGGTCATTTCACGCTCGCCAACTGCTGCTAGATGGCAATGTGAATCCGTAAAACCTGGGACAACCGCAGCACCTTTCAGATCGATAGTCTTGGTTGCGCTACCGATCCATTTCTTTATGGAGTTGTCCGATCCGACGGCAACAATATGGCCACGGCGAACAGCAATTGCGTCGACCTTCTGGTCGGATGCGTTGGCTGTGTAGATTTTGCCATGTATCAAGACCAAATCTGCTTGGTCGCGAGGTTGCAATTCACTATTGTATGATGCGATCAGTGCCAGTGCTAGTTGAAGAATCATGGTCCATCCTTTAAAATCATAATCCTATTTGTTCTTTGGAGCAGTCATGTCTCTTCCATTTTGATGTAGAACTAGCCTGACGGCGTTGCCAGCTTTATCTACCGTGAAAGATACTTGCGCATCGACGGCACGATAAAAGAACTCCGTTTTGGACTTTGCGTGAAGCATTAACTTGGGTTGACTCGTTGCGTGTGCCATCAATTTCCCATTCTCAAGGGTGACCGTGAGGATAAATCCTGGGGCGAGCGTGTAGGCACCGACATATTTCTTTAAAGTTGCGCTATCGAGAATTATTTCCTTTTTGACTATGATTGGTGACATAGGCTCGTTTACTAACATTTTTAGGATGTTGACTCCAATTGGGTCTACAACTTCGCCGGCCGAATTGCTGAGTACCACGACGCCGGTCATTCGTTTAGAGTCGAAACCTATGAACGAGCGGAAACCACCGGTGCCTCCATTGTGCCAAACAGTGCTGCCGTCTTTCATGATATGCCATGCAAGACCGATCTTCATTCCCAAATCCGCATCGTGACGAGGTCTTTGGGCAAACTTGATAATATCCTCAAGGGGGGTAGGTCGCTCAAACATATTAGCGACGAGATAGATTGCCATGTCATTAATGGTGGACTTTATGGCTCCCGCACCAGAGATAACGGGAATATCCCAATAGGAGCTGACCAATCCATCGGCATCATGTGGAAAAGATAGGCGACCCTTGTCAGCCGTCGCAACATTCGTAGTTGTGTTTGCCATTCTAAGAGGTTTAAGTATCCGCGTCTGAATTAGGTCTTCATATGATGATCCTGCTCGCTTCGAGAGTGCCAAACCTAGAAGCCCCATCCCGAGGTTGCTATACTCGTATTTTTCGCCCGGACTACGAGAAAGGGTCACACGCGAAAGGCAATCGTAAATCTGATCCTCAGTGACATCGGCGTAAGGATTGAGCGGGTTTTTGGGTTTCAGATTGTCCGGAATCCGTGGCAAGGCAGATGTATGAGTCGCGAGGTCTTCCAGCGTGATCTTACGTCCTTCGAACGAGGGGACTTTGGCACTGGGAGGAAGAAATTTTTCCACAGGATCATGAATCCCGACTTCATTCTTCAATACCATATCTGCGAGGAGTAATCCCGTAAATGTTTTGGTAATCGAGCCAATTTCGAAGATCGTCGGATGCTTTTCGTCAATAGGCTTGAAGGGTTTTGTCTCTCCGATGGACATGTGCAAGATGAGGTTATGACCTCGAATAGCGACGATTTCTGCTCCAGTAATTTCGTGCGCGGCGACCAAAGGAACTACAAGTTCCCTGATCTGTTTCTGAATTGCGTCGCGGTCATCTGGTGCGGTATTTGTCATGGGGGCGTTAGCATATGTTGTCGCAGTTGACATAGTCAAAATGCCAGTTACTAGTAATATTGTGAACATCATTCTCCACATAGCCGTCTCCAAATTCGTCGATGACCTGAAGTTCATATTTGCAGAGTCATCGTGTCAGAATTCCATTTTAATCCGAGTGGATCAACCGGCACTTTCGGTAAAAACAGCGGG